>JAICQQ010000350.1 GCA_025937785.1 Polyangiaceae bacterium | reverse complement strand
GGATGCGTGCTTTCCAGCGCCCACGTACCCACGAGTTGACCGAGCTGTTCCAGATGCATGGTGTTGCTCCTTCCTTGGTTCCGCTGACCCGAAGTCCATAGAGCCCAGCCTCATGAGCGGAACCCCGGCCCGTGAGGACGGCGTTTGCTTCTACGCCATCGAAGATACCTGCAAGAGTCTCGACGACCGGTTACCGTAGCCGATCGACTGCCGCTCTCACAGCCCGTAGCGCTTGAGCTTATCGTAGAGCGTGCGCACGCCGATGCCCAGGAGCTCGGCGGCCTTGCGCCGGTTGCCGTCGACGCTCGCGAGCGCCTGCTCGATCGCACGTCGTTCGATGGCTTCTAGGGACGCTACCGCGCCGCCCGGCGCCTCGGGCGCCAGCGGGTTCCGCTCTGCGGAACCCTTGCTGCGCCAGACCGGGACTGGATCGAGGTCGCCGGGGCCGATCTGGGTGCCTTCGCACACGATCGCGGCACGCTCGAGCGCGTTCTGGAGCTCGCGCACGTTGCCCGACCACTCGCCCCCGACGATGGCGCGCTCGGCCTCGTCGGACAGCGTGAGGCCGCGCCGGCCCAGGTTCGCCGCGATGCGGCCCAGCAGCGTGCGCGCCAGCGGAAGGATGTCGTCGCGGCGTTCGCGGAGCGGTGGTAGCTCGATCGGGAAGACCGCCAGCCGATGGTATAGATCTTCGCGGAACTGGCCAGTCTTCACCATCGCCGCGAGGTCGCGGTTGGTGGCGGCCACCCAGCGGACGTCCGCCTGCACGGTGCGCGAGCCACCGACGCGCTCGAAGCTCCGCTCTTGCAAGACCCGGAGCAGCTTTGCCTGCAGCTCGGGCTTCAGCTCGCCGACTTCGTCGAGGAAGAACGTCCCCTGCGCCGCGAGCTCGATGCGCCCGCGGCGGGCGGCGGTGGCCCCGGTGAAGGCGCCTTTCTCGTGACCGAACAACTCGCTTTCGAGCAGGTTGTCGGAGAGCGCAGCGCAGTTGATGGCGACGAACGGACCACCGGCGCGATCGCTCAACGCGTGCAGCGCCCGCGCCGCCACCTCTTTGCCCGTACCGCTTTCGCCGAACAAGAGCACCGTGGCCTCGGTGCGGGCGACCTTCTTCAGCGCAACGACCACGCGCTGCATGGTAGCGTCTCCGTAGCTGAGGGGGGGCGCTTCGGGCAGCCGGTCACGGCTCTCGCGCTCGGCAAGCAAGTTGCGTCGTTCGAGGGCGCGCTCACACAGCAAACGAAGCTCGTCAGGACCCGAAACAGGCTTCTGCAGGAAGTCGAAGGCACCCCTCTTCATGGCTTCGACCGCGGTGTTCACCGTGCCGTGCGCCGTAAGCACGATGACCTCGAGATCCGGTTGCAGCTCTTTCGCCCGCCTCAACAGCTCGAGGCCGCTCGTGCCCGGCATCTTCAGGTCGGTGAGCATCAGGTCGAAGGTTTTGGCCGAGAGCGCGGCCAGTGCCTGCTGAGCGTCCGCGGCGCTCGCGACCTGGTGCTGGTGTTCGAGAGCTTCGGCGATGAATTCGCGGATGCCCTCTTCGTCGTCCACCACCAAAACTTGTGCCATCGCTACAGCGGTACCTCGATGAGGAACACAGCGCCACCCTCCGGATGATTTCGAGCGCCGAGCCGTCCGTCGTGCAGCTCGACGATACGCCGCGCGATCGCCAGCCCGAGCCCGGTGCCGTGCGTCTTGGTGGTGTGAAACGCCTCGAAGATCTTCTGCTCGTCACCGGGCTTCAGGCCCGGCCCGTGGTCGCGCACTTCGAGCGTCAGCAGGCGTGGCGTCTGCTTCACGCTGACCTCGATGCCCCGATCGGGCGGGGACACCTGCAGCGCGTTCTGCATCAGGTTGACCAGAACCTGATGCATCCGCAGCGGATCGAGCGCCACCGGTCGGAGCGTCGCGCCGGGTGCGACGACAGCTACACGTTCCGAGCCGACTTGATCGGCAGCTTGCTGGATCAAAGGCACCACTTCTGTCGACTTGCGGTCGATCTCTGCGGAGCGGACGAAGTCGAGCAGCGTGCTGCTCAAGTCTTCCAGGCGGGTGGACTCGAGCACGATGCGTTCGGCTTTCTTTGCCTCGCGGCTGTCGGGGGGCAGCTTCTCGAGCAGGAGCTGAGCGTGGCCCTTCAACGACGCCAGCGGGTTTCGCATCTCGTGGGCCAGCACCGCGGACATTTCACCGAGCTGTGCCAAACGGTGCTCGCGCTCGGCCGCGCGCGCTTGCAGCTCGCGGCGCCGCAGCTGGTACCAGAGCCCGCCCGCCACGAGCGTGAGCAGACAGGCCGTCACCAGGCTGAGCACGAAGGCGCGGTCGGCATCGGCGCGCAAGCGGTCGCCGACGGTGGGCTCGAACTCCAAGGCAAGCAGCAGCCGTCCCGACGGAGCCGGCGCACGGGTACCGCGGGCCAAGCGTGCCGGCCGGCGCCAGCGGCGGAGTGGTGGCTCCGCCGTCACCCGCACGTGAGCCCCGGCGCGCTCGACTCGAAGGAAGCCGTGGTCCGCCGGCCCTGGCGCGAAGGGCGGCGTCGAATCACCGAGCGCGGAGCCCACCTCGACGCGGGCGGTCCCACCCGGCGTCAGCAGCGCCAGGTAGCGCAACCCGTCGCTCTCGAGGTCCTCGTACACCGCACCCAGCTGCTCCTCGTCCGGAGGGCCCTCGGCGCTGCGCAACGACTGAGCGACGGACCGGAGAAACCAGTCGGCTTGACCGTGCACCAACAGCTCGGAAGCCTCGTAGGTGCGCCGGCGGTCGGAGAGCGCGCTCCCCACCAGCGCGGCGCCCATCACCAGCGGCAGCACCAGCAAGCCGATGCGGAGCCAGCGGGATGTCTCGAAGGAACCTGGAAGCGCCATGGCGGTGCTGTCTGCAGCAGACATGCCACGCCGAGCTCGGCGAGCCAAGCGCGCTCGCCGCCGCTCCGATCTGCCGCAGGTGCCTGCCGATTCAGCAGCCAGCGCCCGGCAGCTTCTGCAGACGGTCGGCGCTAGCCGCGCAGGATGCCGTCGATGATGCTGGAGCCGACGCCCATCTCGGAGGCATCGCTGCCGAAGCCGCGAGCGAGGGTCAAAAGGTAGTCACCGTGCGAGCGATCGACCTCGATGAACCGCCCGGTCTGAAACGGCGTCTGGCTGCCACCGACGAGGAGATAGGGCAGGTTGCGAGTCGAGTGCTGCTCGGCGGTGCTGTTGGCGCGGGGACCACCGAACTCGGAGACGCAGAGAATAGTCGTGGTATCGAGCATCGTCCCGCTGCCATCGGGCAGCGACTCGAGGCGGTCGAGCAACTCGCGCAGCTGTCCCCAGAACCAACGGAAGATCCGCGCCCGATCGCGGGTCGACACCTCGGCGCTGATGTTGTGGCCCGCTTCTTGGAACGCTCCGTCTTCTGGGTGCGCCAGTCCGTGGTCGCCAGCACCGCTGTACTCCAGGTCGGGCAGGAAGTCGTAGCGATAGTCGGTCAGCTCGCCGCCCTCGATCTTGTTCTCACCCGAGGCGCCCCACTGCAGCGTGACCACTGGGGAGTAATCCAGCGCCAGCGCCGTCACGGCGAGGTCCCGCACGAAGGGCGCCACGATCGGCAGACCGCGGATGTCACGCTCGGCGTCCTGCACCTCGGCGTTGTCGGGATCGACCAGCGGCTCCGTCGGAGCGCCCGGCTCTTCTTCTAGCAGCTCTTGCTCGAGCCGCTCGAGCCGCGCGACCTCTTCGACGTAGGCTTCGAGCCTTTGCGCAGCCGGTGTTCCGGCAGCGCAGCTCAGCTCTTCGACCCTGCTCCGAACCGAACCCAGGATCGCCAGGCGACTGGTCGCACGTAGATTGTCGGTCTCGTTCGGCTCGCTGAGCCCGCCCACGGCGTCGAGCACCCGTCGCGCGTCACTCACGGGCTGCCAGGACGGTTCGATGAAGTCTCCGCCGACCGGGCGACTGATGTCTCGCGTCCCGTTGTAAGAGACGCGATTGCCGTAAACTCCCGTGCGCAGCACCGGCTCGATGTGCTGGCTGCCGGTGAGCACCTCCGAAGCGAGACCGTCCAGCGAGGCGGACGACCCAGTGTTCTCCTCACCCGAGAGGGCCTCGCCCGTAAAGCAGCTGCGCACCGCGGGCGCGTGATCCCCTTGGCCGGGGTTCGAAATGCCTCGGACGAGCAGCGTGCGGTCCGCGTACGGGGCGATGGGCTGCAGCAGAAACGTCGGGCGGTCGGCGGTGGGCAACGTCTCATTGAAGTCGTTGCCACTCAGATCCGTGGTGCGATCCGAGCGGATCTGGAGCGTGCCGGCTTCGGCAGGCCAGAACCACTCGGGTATGGTTCCATCTGCGGTGTACCAAACCAAGAGTCGCTGCGCCGAGGCGTCTTGCGCGACCGCACGCCGAATCAGGCGCGCCCAGAAGGGTGAAGTGAGCGCTAAACCCGCGAGCCCGGCGGGCAAGCCCCGCACGAAGCTGCGACGAGAAATGAGCTGAGGACGAGATCGACGCTTGGGGGGGCGCATGCTCATGATCCTTCGCACCAGGGCACGAACGTTAGCGATCGTATATACAGATCGCCCACGGTGTGTTCGACGAGCTCGCCCAGACTGGCACCACCCTGCACCCGGTCTGCGAGTGACGTGACCCACCCCGCGTCGATGCTGGAGAGCCGTTGCTCGAAGAAGAAAGCCAGCCACTGCCGCGAGAAGCATTCGGCGAAGGCGCGGCTGCCCGCGACGGCCTCGAGCAGCAGACCGGCATTGGCGTAGGTGCCCTCCACTTCGTCGTGGCCGATGACCTCCGCCTCGGGCACGGTTCCCTCGTGGTCGGGGTCGAGGTCCGCAAACGCGCGACCGATCGGATCGAGCCTTAGATGACAGTTACGACAACGGCCGTCGGTGGTCCGGTCCTCCACCTCGCCCGCCAGCGCCACCAGCTCTGGATCAGGCGGAGGGATCTCGTCGCACAAGAGCGCATTTCGCACCAACAGCCCGCGGAAGATCTCGCGACGGGAGTGGTCGGGGTGACGCGTCGACCCCGCGAACAGCTCGTGGCCCAGCAGACCCCGCCGGCTCGAATCGTCCGCGAACGTGACCGAGACCACGTCGCCGGAGCCCTCCCCTTCCCCGACGTCGTAGAGCTCGAGGTTATCTCGGTGCGCGAACCCCTGCGTCCCCCCGACGAATTCTCGCACCGGCATCTCATCTGCAACCGCGGCTTCGACGAAGGCAAGCAGCTCGAGGTACTCCGGCGAGGATTCGAAGTCCTCGTCTTCCAAGCGCAGGTCGGTGTCGACGTCGAGCCACTGACCGAAGAAGCGCGCGAGCACCGGCACGGCACGAGCATCGCGCGTCACCCGCGCGGTTTCAGCCACCAACACGTCGGCGAGCTCGTCGCTGCCGGCCAAGCTTTGCTTCAGCTCGGCGTCGGGCGGCGCGTCCCACAGCACGAAGCTCAGGCGCTCTGCCACGCGACGCGCCACGTTGCTCGCGTCCGCCGGGTCCCGGTCGACAGCGGAGGGCGATGCACGGTAGATGAAGTCCGGGCTCAACAGCGCGGCGGCTAGCATCGCGCGCGTGGCGTCGTCCGCGGCGCCACCACCGGCAACCACGGCCTCGAGCACGGCTCCGAACGTCGCAGTATCGGCGGCGACCAGCTCGCGTCGGAAGAGCGCCTCGAGCACTGCAGCGTAGGTTTCCCCGACGCACGCGGCCGCATCCTCGGGGTCACAGGCAGGCAGACTCTCGGGCACCACGAGCGCCGCCAGTTCTTCCGAAGCCAACAGGTAGGGGTGCACGGGATCCGGCGTCACCTCGTGATTCGACGTGAAGTGTTCGACGCGACCGTCTTCAGGCAGCAAGTTGACGTCGGGAGTGACACCGAGTGCCTGCACCACGGTCGCGCGGTATTCGGCGCGCGTCAGCCGCGTGAACTCGCCGACCACGACTGCGCCACCGGACGCAGAGGAGCCACCATTGCTGCTGCTTCCGCCCCCGGAGCTGGCGCCCATGGTCGTGGCCGCAGCACCGTTGCCGGTCGTGGCAGCTCCCCCGCTGCCACCGGCGCCAGCCGTCGACGTGCCGCTCGTGGCAACCTGTTCGTCGTTACCTGTCGGGTAGGCGTTGCCAGACTCGATGCCACCGGTGCACGCCGGAAGCAGTGCTAGAATTGCTAGCCCCGAGCGAGCCAGGCGGGTTCGGTCGCGCGGTTTCGCAGTCACGACCGTTGGTCCCGTCAGGGCCACGGCGTGGCCCAAGTTTTTTCCTCAAGGCACTGTTCCGCGCTCAGCGGATGGAATCACTGCCTACATCGAGCGCCGCGCGGTGAGCCGACGGGCGCGGAATCAAGGCACAGCGGGAGCTTTTGGAGCAGCCGCTGGTTTCGGCGGCGTGGGAACCTTGGGCGGCAGCGGAACCTTGGCCGCGCCTGGCGCATTGGCGCCCGTGGTGGCGCCGGTGGTGGTCCCTGCCTTGGCGGCGTCTTTCTGCTTCTGCGCCTCTTCCGCGGCCTTCGCCTTCGCTTTGGCCTCGTTTTCTTTGGCGACCTTGGAGGCGCCCTTGGCCACG
>JAICQQ010000141.1 GCA_025937785.1 Polyangiaceae bacterium | reverse complement strand
CGGTGGGGCAAGCGCCTGCGCTACAATAACGTCACACTAACTAGCAAGCACACAGGCAGCGACGCGGCGGTGCCGGATAACAGCCTGCTCTCGCTCGCCGCGATAAACCACGACCGGCTCATCCTGGGCGGGACCCCTTGCAAGCTCTACAACTACGCCGAGGACCGCGCGCGCGTCATCCCGTACGACCCCGACGTCTCCAGTCAGACGTGGGAGGTCCCGACGTTCGCGGCCCCAGACCGGACGATCGTTGAGACGCAGGCTGGGATCATTCAGCAAAAGTGCGACTCGGCGAGCCGCAATGACTACACGGTCGTGGCATGCCTTGACCAAAACGATGACCTCGTCGCGCACGTTTACTCAGAGCCGGACGGGATCCACCTGTATGACCAGACGCTCGCGAGCGCGGCCTACACGACCAACGTGCAGTGTGTGGCGGTCGGTAACGAAATCGTCGTCTTTTGGACCGAGTCCACGACCACGGCCGACGGCACCTATACCTTGAAGTTCGACGTACTCTCGGCCGTCAACCAGACTGGGATCAAGCTTCAATGGGGCCGTCGCGTGTTCGCGACGGAGACAAGTCTGGGGGGAGCCTTCCAATATCCGGGGGTTGAGCCGTGGCCTGCGAGCGGTGCGCCTGGTCGAACGGCGGAACCCGAGCGCTCCGGTTTGCGAATGGGCGCTCGGGTTCGATTCAATGGGGTTTTCAAGGACCTCGGGCAGCTGCGAGCACCCCGGGGGGGTTCGACGCCACCGAGCCGCTCGCGGTTCGACCTAGTATAGTACACCTGCAGGTTAGGGGTCATGCTGGAAGTCATACGACTACCGCGTTCCGCTCGGGATCGATGTATGGGCGGCCCAAGGCTTCGATGGCGCGGCCGCCGCGGCCGTCGACGGGGCCGAGTAGGCAGAACAGCACTTGGTCCTCGTTGTGGTTGAGCACGTCGCCAAGCGCGATGCGTAGTTCGGTAAGTTCTCGGGCGTTGAGTTCGCACTGAAAAACGGACAGCTGTAGGTGATCACCCCAGCCCAGCATCACCTTGTACACCTGACGCAGTCGCTTTGGGTCGCAGATGTCATACGTAACGACGTAGGAATGGCGCACGCGTCACCTCACTCGGAACTCGGGGTAAGTCGTGACCTCGCCGAGCAAGAATCTCGTGAGCAGTCGGGTCTGCACTTCGAGCACGCGGCGATAACTGATACGATAGTCGAAGACCGGGTGAGTGACGAGTTGGTCCATCCGGCGTTCGAAGGCCTGAATGAGGCGTTTGCGCCCTGGTGCCGTGAGTGCCACCGAGTCTGTCGAGCGCACGAAGTCGTTGGACTGTACTACACCAGTGTTGAGGGCATTGATGACCACGGAGTCTGCGATGATGGGCCGGAACTCCTCCATGAGGTCGAGCGCGAGAGCAGGGCGGCCGAAATGTGGCCGGTGGTAGAAGCCGAGCATGCTGTCGAGTCCGACCGCGGTGGTTGCGATCAGTAGCTCTTTGGTCAGGAGCGAGTAGCAGAAAGAAAGGAGCGCATTGATAGGGTCCCGTGGGGGCCGGCGATTGCGGCCGCCGAGGTCGAAGTCACCGCAGATGCGCGCATCGCCCTTGAGCATCCCAGAAAACTCCTTGAAGTAAGAGCGTGCGGCAGTGCCTTCGATACCGAGCAGGCTTTCGAGGCTTTCGGTCTCTCTAGCTTTGCGGGCGAGTTGCTTGAGCTCGGACAGGGTGACCGCACTCGGGTTGTCGTGGTTCCGCCGCAGCATCGTTCGACAGTTCAGAATCTTCGAGGCGACGAAACCTCGTGCCAGGTGGAGGCAGGTTGACGAGTCTTGAGTGCCGGCGTATTGCGCGAGGCGGAGTTCGACGTTCTTCGAGTCCGCTCCGATCGCGCGCCCCTGGTACCAGCCGCCGTAGGTCATGAACAAGACCGGGACAGCACGAGTGAGTAGCCCGCGGAGTGCGGGTGTCGTCAGGTGCACGTTCCCATAGAGCGCCACGTGCGACGTGTTCGAGATGCGCGCAGTCACTGTGGGCTCGTCTTTGCAGTGCACGAGCAGGCGCTCCCCATCGAGCCGCACGCTTGCGCCTTGAGCCTGGACGTAGAGGGGAACCTTGTCGTCCCGTGCGGGGAACAGCCGACGAACGGTTCGTCGAGTCTCACTCGCGTGAGCCGCTCCCTCGCTGACGAGGCCCCAGGGATCCTCGCCGACCTCGTCAGCGTTGGCATAGGGGTTGGGTTGATGAGCCGACCTCGCCAAGGCGTTCGTCTCATCGGGTAGGCAGATGCCGACGAGCGAACATCCGTCACATTTCGGACTGTTGTCAAGCGGAGGAGGAACTTCACCTCGGTCAGAGAGTTCGCGGCACCGCGCCGCGGCTCGTCGCGTGGTTTGTATCAGCTCATCGTCGATTTCGATGCGATGGCGTTGCTTGTCCTTTGCGAAGTAGATTTCTCCGTGGTCGCACTGGAAGCCGTGTTCGCGGAGCACTAACACTTGGGCGCAGACCTGCGCGCGTTCTGGTAGGTAGGCGCCGCCGGGGACGTCGGGTTTCTTGCCTCGCTTGTACTCGATAGGGACGACCTTGCCGCCTTCGACGTCAATCACGTCGAGTTTGGTCGTGATGCCGAGTTCGTTCGAGGTCAGCCATACGGATCGTGCGGTGTACGTAGGCTGCTCGTTCTGCGTGTCGTTCCCCGCTTGCGCGTCGTTCCCCGCTTGCGCGTCGTCTGCCGAAGCATCCTCGGTCGCCGCGGAAGCGAGTGCGGTCTCGCTGTCCCTTGGTGGGTGCGTCAGCGGTCGGCCAGGCTTGTTGGCTCGCTTGTGGACGCCCTTGCCGTCCACCGTGAAGTAGTTGTCGTCCCACTCCCCCTGCACCCACTCCAGGTACATCAACCGTTCGCAGTAGAGGACCTCGTTGATCATGCGCGCGGGAACCAGACTTGCGTCCGCGATCGGCAAGCGTTTGGCGCGCTCTTCGCCGCCACGGGCACGAATCGGAATCGGCTTGGCACGGGGGGACGCCGGGGGTTCGGAAGCCACGGTGACGTCAGCAGCAGCGGCAACTTCAGCAGCGCCCGCGGCGCCCGCAGCACCGAGCGGATCGGATTCGTTGATGGACTTGGTTCTACTCACGCGCCCTCCCGCTGAAGTCAGAGTCGCCAAGGTTACACCAGATATCGTGCGTGATGTTCTCGTTCGCGTCTCACGCATTGGTAACCTCCACCGCACCTCCCCCTACCGTAAAGTGTACCCAGCGGCCGATCACGGTATGATCCGCGGTTTGCAGTGCGAGCGCATACAGTTGCAGCTGGCGAGCGTATTTGAGGGCTTGTTCGCGCCATTGGTCGGAGCGGCCTGGGAAGCTCTTGTGGTCGACGACGACGACGCCTCGGGAAGTTTCGATCAGCAGGTCGATGACGCCCTGGATACAGCGCGTCCCGTCGGACGCGTCGAGCCTTGCGCAGACGGGGACCTCTCGGTGCCATCGAGCGCCAGGCCACCGCCGATTCACGAAGGCGCGTAGGGCGTCACTGGCACTGACCAGATGAACCGCTTCGAACGCTGCCTCTAGGCCGTCCCTGGCGAGGACACGACGGGCAAGCGCGGCGCGCTCCTCCCCGGTGCCTTCGAATGGATCAGCCGCCAGGAACCGGTGAAGAGCAGAACCGACTTGGTCCCACGTTGCAGAAATCGGGCGATCGAAAGGCATGCGCTGGATAAAACGTTCGACGTTGCCCGTTCGGGATTCGGGCAAAGAAAGGGCGCCGGCGGGGATGTCCGAGGCCGAGGGATGGATGCGATAGGGCGAACTCACCCGGTGCGTGCTGCGAACGAACCACCGGCGAGGTTTCTCCTGCGGTGTAGCGATGCTGCCATCCCCGTTGCCAGTGAGAGTCCACACGCGGGCACGCTGGCACTCGTCCGGCGCACCGCGAAGCTGGAGCTGTGTGGCCGCCGTATCGGAGTCAGGTAGACTCAGAATCGGGCCTTCGTCGTCGGCAAGCTCATCGAGCCAGGCGCTGCGTGTCTCGCCCTTCGCGTTGACCGGGACCGCAAGTACCAGGTGATCCCTAGCTCGAGTGAATCCTACGTAGAGCAGGCGCGCTCGCTCGCGCGCATCGCGTTGCGCGACGCGTCGGCCCGCATCCGAAGCTGCGGCTCGCTCACGAAGAGGCGCGTCCACCTGTTTGCCGAGCGGCCACGGCCAGTAGCGGATCCAACGCTTGCCCAGAGGGTCGGCAGCATCGAAGTGGCTGCTATCGGTCTCCGAGCAGACGTCGAACGCGTCACGCCTGCGCTCGCGCTCGAGGCTTGCGAGCACGACCACGGGCCACTCCAACCCTTTCGCCTTGTGGTAGGTCGTGATGGTGACGCTGTTTTGAGAGTGGAGGACGTGTTGCTCGTCACTGGCGCGCTCCTCGTCCACCTGACGCACGGGTGTCTCCGTTTCGGAGAAGTAGCGCAGGAGCCCCGCCACTGAAGCGGCCTCCCGCAGGTAGGTACAGCGATTCTCGTAAGCCGCCACGAGGGAGCGCAGGGCGTCCAGGTTGGCGTGACGCTGGGTCGGAATGGGCCAACGGCGGGCGAGTCGAGGCAGATCGAGCGCCGCGAGGACGCGATCGATGACTTCGTGGGGCGCGAGCCGTGGAACTATGCTGCGCAGCGCCTCCAAGGTTCGCACCGCGTCGCTCGAGACCGCGCGTTCCCCGGCAGAGTGCGCACGGATGCGTTCGCTGAGCCAGGCGCCGGGCTGCTGGTCGCCGAGTCCGACCAGGAGCTCGATCTCTGCGCTCGCCAGCGTGTCCGATCCGTCGACCAGGAATGCGAGCGCCCGACGCAGCAGGGTGCCTTCCGGCGTTGCCATCAGACCGGTTCTCGGCAGGGCGCTGGCGACGCCGCGTGCGTGCAGTGCCAGCCCGAGCCGTTCCGCCTCGCGATTGGTCGCGACCAGAACGGCGATGTCCCCGGGCTGGAGTGCGCGGACACGGCCCGTGGAGCGGTCGAGTACGGGTGTTTCCACCGGCTTAGAGAGCATCCGCTCGATCCCTTCGGCTACCGCTTCGGCTTCGGAGTGGCGTTTGGTCCGCAGATACCAGACCCCGAACGGTGGCAGTGGGTGGAGGGCTGGCAAGGGCGAGCGATGCGCTTCGCAAACGACCTCCTGTGACGGAACGCCGTGCAACTGGAAAGCGCGCGAGAACACCACGGAGGTCGCCCGCACGAGTTCGGGCCGCGAACGAAAGTTCTGGTTCAGTACCTCGGTCCTGCCCCCTTCCTGGGTCACCCATTCGCCTACGGAGTCCATCAGCTCTGGGTCCGCCCCGGCGTACTCGAAGATGCATTGCTTGCGGTCCCCCACCCACAGCGAGCGCTCGCTCAGGCGATGGAGACGTGCGAACAGCGCCAGTTGCACGGGGCTGGTGTCTTGGAACTCGTCGACGACCAGGAGCTCGAGTCGTTGGGCGAGCTCTTGTTCTACATCTTGGACATCAAGGGCGGACAAGGCGCAGTCGATCATGTCGACGTAATCCACGAGCCCTCGATGGGCCTTCCATCGGGCGTACGCGGTGAGGCCGATGCGGGCCGCTTCGAAGACTAGCTGGCACAGTTCGCGGGTCTGAGCGTGAAATCGAGGATGGACCTCGTAGTGAGCCGCCGCACGCTGGACGCCGGCAACCAAGGGCACGTCATCGCGGGCGGGGGCAAGCTTGGTCAACTTGCACCACTTGCTCCACGGCAGGTCACCCGCGCGAAGCTGGTGCAGGGCTTCCTGCAGGGTCTTCAGAACGGCGCGGGTGCCGCTCGTTAGCTTCTCGAGCCCACGGATAGTGACGATCGCGGTCTCGAGCTCTTCGAGAAGCCGGCGCTCGAGCCCAGAAGCGTCCTCCACCGGTGGGGGCAGTAGCGCTAACAACCCCGCGAGCGACCGTGCTGCCATTCGCGGCAGGTCATCCGGATCCACGCGATTGTTGCGCGCCAGCGTCATGATCTGCTCCACCGGAGTGATCCAGTCATAGTAGTGAGTCAGATGGTCCTCGCGGAGCTCGATCGCACGCGCTGCAGCTTCCACGCGATCCTTGAACTCGTGGCTGAGCTCCCGCTCGAGAGCCTCTTGGAGCAGGTGTCGCGCAGCCTCTTGGGGCAAACCGTCGACGGCCGGCGAAAGCCCAGCGTCGAGAGCAAACTCCTTCAGCAATCGCAGACACACGGCATGGACCGTCCCCAGATACGCCTGCGGCAGCGCTTCCGCCCGCTCCGACAGACCATTCACCACCAGGGTTCGTCGCAAGCGCGACTCGAGCTCGGCCTGCGCCTTCGTGGTGTAGGTGACCGCGACCAGTCCTTCGAGCGCGATGGGTTGGGCGTCCGAACCCGCCACACCCAACGTATGCACTGAACCCACCAGCCGCTCGCTCACCTCACGCGCTAGGCGCGTAGTCTTGCCGGTGCCCGCGCTCGCGCTCACCATGACGACACCGCGCGCGCTGGCGCGCTCATTTCGGGTCATCGCTGCTGCTCCCAGCGTTTGCCGCACACGCCGTCGAATCGGCAGTACTTGCAGATTTCGGCGGGGGCGGTGCTGAAATGGTCGGTCTGCCGCGCCTTCGGAACTCCGACCGTGTCGAGCAAGGGTGGCGCGTCGCTGATCCCTGTTACGTCCAATCTCCCACCTGCCACGCGCGCCTGTACCAGCGGCAGCGTGCGTTCGATGCGTCGCCAAGTGTCCGACAAGCAGGGCCCACGTACCGTCGCCATCCCTTCGAGCGCTACCCCTGAAGGGCCAAAGAAGCGCCGACTGGTCAGCGAGAAGTAGCCGGCGAAAGCCTCGGCGCCTTCGAGCACTTCGAGCGCTTTCACATAGGAAGCAAGCTGGAGCGCCGCCCCGAGTTCGAGGAGCTTCTGGTAGCCAGAATGGCCCCACTTGACGTCAATCACACCTCGAGAGCCACACGCGCGTTGGACCAAAAGGTCCCAACGGCCTGTCAGGTGAGCGTCCCGCCAAGGCACTTCGAACGTGCGCTCCACGGCGAGTACGGAGAGACTGTTGGAGGCGAGCACCTGGCGGAGCGCTTGCGCGGCGGCCAGAAATTGCTGCCGGCGCTGGGCGCGCTCGTGCGCCTTGCCCGGCCGGAGTAGCAGCGCCCCCTCTCGCTCGATGAGTAGGTCGACGGTGCGCTCGGCACGCGCCCTGAACTCGCTCTCGTCTTCGATCGCGACCCCATCTGCGTCTGCGCCTGCGAAGGCGCCCGCCAGTACGAGCTCTTCGATGAGCCGGTGGCCCAAGGTGCCAGCCAAGAGGTGCGGCGGTGGTAGCCCAGGATCCTCGGACTCGAGTCCTGCCAGCGCTCCGAGCGCCCAACGCAAGGGACAGGCGAGGAGCGCGCTCAGGCTTCCCGCAGAGTAGGGTGAAAAGCGAGGAGCCTCGCTCAGCGCGACCTCCCAGATCAACGGGGCCGCGGGCAGCGCGAGTGATTCTAGCTGTTCGACAGCGAGATCTGTTGCGGTCAGCAAGCTGTCGACGCTGCGTGTCAGCCGAGCCTGCGCCGTCTCGTCGATCTTCAGCCGCGCCACGATCTCGTCCCAGAGCGGGTGCAGGCGCTGCGCTTGCCCTGCCATGTGTCGGGGCGCGACCAACACTAGCCGCCCGGTGGCGGCACTGACTGCACGTCGCCAGCCGGTCCACTGTTGGCGCTCGAGGAGGCCCGTCTGGGAAACCAGCAAGCCCGCGCGCTGCAGCGCGACAAGCTCGTGTCGGCGCCAGCCCCTCGTTACACGCCGCCCCGCGCTGGCGCAGAACGGCCACCACAGAACAGTCTGGCGAGGTACCCAGAGTGCCTGCGCCGTAGAAACATGCGCGATGCGACCCGCAGCCTCCGCAAGTAACTCGATGCGTGCGCCCGGACCCAGCGCGAATTCTGACAGGCGCCGTGCGCTCACGAGGTCGAAGCGCTCGCGCCCATCCGCCTTCAATGCCGCCGCCATGGCATCGGCCTGCTCGATGGCGGCGAACAGCGTCAGATCTGTGGGATCCTTTGCGATCTGATCCTTTGCGATCTGACTCGTCACGTAACCCCGCACTCGATCGATCAACCGCAGTAGGTCAGCCTTCGGCGCACCCAGCACTGGATCCGCTCCAGGCGTCTCGAGCCAGTCCGCAATCCGACGCAAGGCTTCTTCGCGCGGTTCGGCGAGCCGCGCCTTGGCCTCCTCCCACGCGCGGCCGCCGATGCCCGGCGAACGCGCCAGCGCACGGGAGAGTCTGCGCCCGGCCCTACCCGTGAACGGACCCCGCGGCAGGTTCAAGAGCTCTAGCACGCGAAATGGGTCCTTCGGTTCGAATGCCAGCTCCAGCGCCAATGGCAGTAGCTGGAGCGCTGGGCGCCAACGGCTCGCCGGCGAAAGCCCCAGCGTTGGCGATTGCTGAATCCGCAATGCGTGATCGAGCGCGCTTTGATCGTCCTCGCGAATCACCACGGATTCCCCAGCACTTCCATCACGGAGGAGCGCCGCCGCTCCCTCGGCCGCCTCGAACGACGTTTCGGCCGTCACCAGAATGAACGTGCCGTCGCCCGTCAAGCGCTCGCCGCTGCGCCACTCACCTCCACCTTCACCCCTCGCGTTCAGTGCGGCCTGCACCTTACCAAGATCGGTTTCTGGTGGCGCCCCCGGTAGCGCCACCGTTAGTTGAGACAACTCCGTGCCCGACCCACTCATTGCTCGACATGCGCGGTTCCACACGCCCGACCAGCACACCGCGCTCTCCGCGAACGTCACCCCGTCGTACAGCGGTGTGCCCAAAGCTCGTCTTTCCAGCGCTTTCGCTGCAGCGAGCACGCGATCGCCGATCCCCGGCGGCACCGCAATGTCACCCAGCTCTTCGAGCTCCGCGATCGCTTCCAGACGCGGCCCGCCGTCCGCAACCACCCCGCCGTCCCACCCGGCACTCACCAAGCCGTCGCGTAACTCCAGCACAGCCTGCGCCGTCCCGAGCCGATCGACGGCGAACGACGCGCTGTAGAAGCGCTCTCCGCCCGCCACCTTGCCCGCCATGACCACGTCCATGCGGGCCGCCCACTGCGCGGTCCGTACTGACCCCGGACTGTCGGCACCGTCCCCCAAGCCCAGTCGCAGCTCCAAGTCTCGCAAGAATTCCTCGGGCCCCCAGACAGGTCTGCCCAGCGCCCCTTGCCCAGGAGCGAAGTCGTCGAACGGCGTCAGCGTCGCGCCCGAGAACTCAAGCCCGACGAGCGGATGCAAGCGCCGACTCCTTCCCGCGCGGGCTCGCGAAGGCAGCCCGTCGCTTCACGCGGTCCGCACAATCCAACCAGTCCAAGCAGTGCATTGGCGTACGCTGCGTCTCCCCGTTGACATCCGAGGTCACCCACCCCGAACAAAACGCCGTAATCTTCGCGGGCGCCCGGTGCGGCGTCAACACACCTCTCACAAACGTCAGCGCGCGTTCAGTAGTCTCGAGTGATACAATTGACCCCCAAGGTCACAATGGACCGATCACAGCGCGTCCAGGTCGAGGCGCAGCCCGTGGGGCAGTTCCAGGATTCCGCCGAGCCGTTCCTCCAGCTCGAAGGCGCTCCCGCTTCGTCTGTACGCCTCGGCTCGTGCCTCGTGCTGATGCAGCAGCACGTACGCTTCCAGACTGGCCAGTCGCTGGTAGGCCTCTAACTTGGTAGTGCGGTCGTAGGTCTGCGTCCGAGGGCTCAACACCTCAAAGACGACATTAGGATTCGTGATCGCGCCCGACTTGCCCGGCGCTTCGGACGGCGGCCCGCAAATCACCACGAGATCGGGCAAGAACCCCCTGTCGATTTCCGCCACGTAGATGACAAGCCCCGCCGCGTAGGCTGAGCAGGGTCCGTCTGCGGGCAGCTGTCGGGCCAGCCGCGCGCAAATCCGAGCATGACGCGGCGTGGTGGCTCCCATCGCGTACGCCACCCCGCCGACCCATTCGTGAGGCCACTCCAGCGCCAAGAACTCGTCCCAGGTGATCACCGGTGCGTCGTGGACGTTGGCCATAGAGTCTCCCCTGAAAAAGGCAGAGATTGCCTAGCATAGTCCGACAGTTCGAGCCAACGGGCCAGCGCGCTGCTCGCGTGGCACCGCGTCGGCGTACTGTGGGCCGCGCAGCAGTGTCAAAGAATATTGACACCTCCGCGTCGACCTCTGGCGTCGCTGGGGCGGTCAATGCCATCGGTGTCGAAAATCGCCCGACGCGGTTTGCGCTTTTCGCCCTGCCGGTCGGGCTTGTCTGAAATTGCGCAGCGGCGGTGTGTGCGCGAGTGCTACTACCACACCGCTAATTGTTAGCAACGATGATGCAGAGCTAGATTTATCGGTAGCAGCGTGTGAAGGTGCGGCCCGCTTGCGAACTGTTTGCGAGTGTCGAGCTAGGGGCGGGAGTGATTGATGGGGACTCATGATGATCTAGGCGAGCACGCCGCAGTAGTCGGGTCGCTGGCGCCCCACCACGACTTAGAGCGGGCCGAACTGTGTCCAGCTCGATCCGGTGTGACCTCGGATGTCAAAGTCGGAAGTACGCTGCAGAAAAGGTTCTCCGATTTCGTGTTTTGCCCACCTGCCCTGAAAGTGCAGCAGTTTTCGTTGCAGTTCCATTTGTTGAATCTAGCGGCAACCGACGTCGAGCGGCTCGCGAGTGCTAGGGCGCGAGTATCCTTTCGTTCGACGACTTCAACGCACCGCTGGCAACACCGGGTCATCTACCTTTGGGACCCGCAATGAAGAAGACGCCTCTTACTGAAGCACAGGCCGTCGAGCTGCTACCGCGGGCGTTGGGTCTGCCAGCGGGCGTCGCGCCGTTCCCTTGGCAGGAGCGGCTGCTGAAGCACCTCATGACGGGCAACCTTCCATCGGCGGTCGACCTGCCGACGGGACTTGGCAAGACGTCGGTGATCGCCATCTGGCTGCTGGCACGAGCCGCTGGCGCGAAGGTTCCGCTGCGCCTCGTCTATGTCGTCGACCGCCGTGCTGTCGTCGACCAGGCCTCTGCCGTCGCCGACCATCTCGCCGATTTGGTTAAGGAGACGCCCGCTCTCACGCCCGCGCTGGGCATCGACTCGGACCTTGGGCTTGCCGTCTCGACGCTGCGTGGCCAGCACATCGATAACCGCCGCTGGCTTGATGACCCGAGCGTCCCGGCCATCGTCGTCGGTACCGTCGACATGATCGGCTCGCGCTTGTTGTTCGAGGGCTACGGCGCCTCACGGAAGACGAGATCGTTGCACGCGGCGCTCTTGGGCGTCGACAGCCTGCTGGTGCTCGATGAAGCGCACCTCTCGCCTTCGTTCGAAGACCTGGTACGATCCATCGCAGGCAAGCAATTCGACAGCCGCACCGACATCGTGCCCAACCGCGTGAAGCTGCTGCCACTGTCGGCGACGCAGCGAACGTCGACGGACGCAGTCTTCTCGCTCGACGACGTCGATCGCGCACACGCAGAGGTAAAGCGCCGCTTGAATGCGGAGAAGTGGATGAAGTTGCGCGAGGCCGTCGAAGAAGGCGACACCTACGCTGCGGCCATCGCGGGCTTTGCCTCCGAACGACTCAAAGACGGCGCGAGCCGCGTCGTCGTCTACCTCGACTCGCGCGAGCAAGTGCAGAAGGCGCGCGAGGCGTTCGACAAACTCGCCAAGGCCGAAACACTCGATGTCGATACGGAGTTGTTGGTGGGTGCCCGGCGCGTCTTGGAGCGCGGTCAGGTCGCCGAATGGCTCGTCGCACACGGCTTTCACGGCGATCACGCAGACCCCAGGCGCGGCGTGCTGTTCGCCACCTCGGCCGGTGAAGTCGGCGTTGACCTCGACGCTGAGCACCTGGTCTGCGACCTCGTCGCCTTCGAGCGCATGGTGCAGCGCTTGGGCCGCGTGAACCGTCGCGGTAAGGCGGTGAGCCTCGTTGACGTCGTTCCGGTGAAGGAGAAGGAGAAGAAGAAGGCCAAGAAGGAAGACGACGACGAGAACGAGGTGGACCGCAGGAGCGCTGACCTCGCGACGGTGCGCACGTTGCTCACGTCACCTGAAGCGCGCGCGGGCGACGACCGCCGCAACCTCAGTCCGCAGACGCTGCGCGGGCTACAGACCTCGAAGAAAGAGGATGTCGCTGCGGCGTCGACCCCGACGCCCTTGCACCCCGCGCTGACGCGTCCGCTGGTCGAGGCGTGGGCGATGACCTCGCTTCGGGAGCACACAGCGCGTCCGAAGGTCGAGCCTTGGCTGCGGGGTTGGATCGACGTCGAACCGCAGACCACCGTCGCGTGGCGCAAGCACCTGCCGGTCAACGTCGACCACAAAACGTTGCCGCATGCGCTGGTGCGCGCCTACTTTGAAGCCGCCCCCGTCGAGCTGCTCGAGACGCTCGACACCGAGACGTTCAACGTCACCAAGTGGATTGCGGAGCTGAAGAAGAAGATCGACGCCGTGCCTGACAAGCTCAACAAGGCAGAGAGCGAGATCGCGGCTGCGAAGACCGACGCGGCGCGGGCGAAGAAGGATGAAGAGAAGAAGGCGCTGGAGGCGCTGCCGAAGGCCGCAGACATCGTCGGCTTCATCGTCGACAGCGGGGGCGACATCGTGATCGATGGTGGCATCGCTGGGTACACCATCGACATGCTCGCGGCACTCGAGGTGCGGGATTTGATTGGGAAGACCCTGGTCGTCGATGAGCGCTTGGGCGGCCTCGAGCATGGCCTGCTCGAAGCGAAGGAAGGCGGGGCTGAGGTGAGCGACGTCGATGGACGAACGACGCGCTTTGCGCTGCACTCGACGGCCGACAAGGACGCTTCGGCGCTGTGGCGGCGAGTGTTCACCGCGCCGGCCGACATCGATGACGACGGCGAGATCAAGCAGTTCCTGGTCGTCGATCAGCTCGTCGAGAAGGCCCGTCCTGATGAGGAGGGCTTGTCGGTATCGAGAGAGCAGGCGCTGACCGAGCACCAGCAATGGGCAGCTGAAGAAGCGAAGCGCATCGGCGAGGCCGTGGGGCTGGTACCTGCCGACATCGAGATGTTGGTGACCGCGGCCGTGCACCACGACGATGGCAAGGCGTCAGCGCGGTGGCAGTCGGCGTTTCACGCGCCCAAGGACAAACAGCCGTTGGCGAAGGTGGGCTCGTGGGTCAATCAGGCCATTCTCAATGGCTACCGCCACGAGGCGGGCTCGCTCATGGGGTTGATTGGGAAGTGGGATGTCTTTCCTGACGCGAAGGCGGCGACGGCATTGTCGACGTTGTCGACGAAGCGGAAGGAACTGGCGAAGCACCTGGTGTCGAGCCATCACGGCTGGTCGCGCCCGACGCTGCCGGTGGTGGGCATCGAGGCGATTCCGCCATCGAAGCTCGTCGACCTGCAGCGTGAGGTGGCCGATCGCTTCGCGGCATTGCAAGAGGAGTGGGGGCCGTGGGGGCTCGCGTGGTGGGAAGCGCTGCTGCGCGCGGCGGATGGGATCGCGTCGCGCAGGAACGAGCGGAAGAAGGGCGGTGAGCCATGAGCCGCAGTAGGAGCGAGATCCTCGTCGATGTGTTGAACCCCGGCCAGGTCTTCGCCTGTTACGGCTTGATCGAACTCGCCGAGCTCTTGTGCGGCGAGGTTCGCGCCGGGTTCAACGACAGGTTCGTCGTCGAGGCCGACGGTGAGGTCGAGCCCGTCAAGGCGGCCATCGACTTCATCGCCAGTAGCAAGACCTACGTGTTGTTGCCAAAGGGCATCTCGGCCGAGACGCAGCCGTGGAAGTGGAGTTGGAAGAAGCTCGACGTCGAAGAAGTCACTGGAGACGAATACGGTGCACGCGCGCCGGGAGCGCCCGCAAAGTTGGTGGCGCGCTTGAAGAACGGCCAATACCACATCGACGTCGACCATTGGGCCGAAGAAGATCGCACCGACCGCGACAATGTGAAGTTCTGGGCGGGTATGGGCGGCTTGCCCGGCGTCGTCATGCTCGACAGCGCCATCGATCTGGTGCGCGCCGAGAAGGAGCAGGCCTACGCAGATCCCTTGAATTTTCAGCGTCCGCAGAGCAGCAGCTTCCGCTTTGATTGGCGATCGGGCTACATTCCGATGGACATCGGGTGGTCGCTCAACAACCACCAGAAAACCAAGAACGGTGGCTACCCGCTGGTCGACGTGCTGGCGGCCATCGGCCTCGGCAACGCTAGGCCGCTGGCCGTGAATAAGCTGCTGTACCGCTACGGAGTCTTGCAAGGCGCGGGGCACCGCCCGCTGTTTCTTCGCGCAGCGCTGGGTCGTGAACTGGCGGGGTTTTCTCGTCGAGAATTCGAGATCGCATTGGGGTGGCCGGGCAAGGAGGGACAAGCCCGCGCCATCGTGGGTGTCACCGAAGTCAAACCAGAGAAAGAGCGTGTCTGATGACGAACCTGACTGATTGGATCACGAAGAACGACGATGTTGCGCTGGTGCTGCGCCAGAAGCTGGTGCCCGTCGAAGGGAGGGATGCCGTCATCTTTCCGCCGACCTACGCCGACGCCAGAGAGAACTACAACATCGACACGTTGAGCGATGGTCGCAAGGTCGTCACCATCGATAGCGAAGGCTCGCAGGCGAACCGCATGGAGCCGATGTTCAAGAAGGGCGGGCCGCTCGAAGGGCTGGTGCCGCAGATCGACATCGACATCAAAGGACAAGTCGTATCACTGCTCGACGCGGGCCACCGCTTGGGCGACGCGCTGATTCGTAACACGCCGCTGGGAAAGGAAGCGCGCACGGCGTTCGAGACACTGTTGAAGACGGGCGACGCCACGGCGATCGCTCGCATCGCGCCGACGTCGTTGGTGTTTGGCGTGTGGGACTCGCGCGACACCGGCGCGAAGGTGCCGCGCATCGTGCGCTCCGTCGTGCGCGGCTGGGACGTCGATCGCCTGACGCGCTCGGCGCAGTACAATCCTGCTGTCAATTATCTCGAGGTGGACGGGCTGTTCGAAGAAGACGACAAGAAGAAGCTCGAAGGCGACACCAAGAGCGCGACCGCGCAGTTGGGGTACGTGCATGTGCCTGCGGTGGGCGGGCACGGCGGTGTGCTGGTGCGCGGCGAAATTACGCGCGACGTCACGGTGAACCTGGTCGCGCTCCGTCGCCTGAAGGGCACAGACGAACCGACGACGAGCGCGCTGCGGAAATACATCTTGGCGCTGGCGCTATTGGCAGCGCGCGAGGAACATGACGGCTTCTACCGCCAAGGCTGCTTGCTGGTGCCTGACGGTGAGGCGCATTGGGAGGTCGTGTCACGCACTGGCCAACGCGCGCCGACGACGCTGGACAAGGACGCGATCAAGAAGGACGCCGAAGCAGCGAAGACCGTGCTGAAGGTGTCAGCAGACCGCCCGATCTCGTTCGACCTCGAAGCGGCGAAAGCCGAGGTGAAGGGCAAGAACGAAGAGAAGGCGAAGAAGGCCGCGAAGAAGGCGAAGAAATGAGCAAGCTCGTCGTCGAAGTGCGCTTCCACGACGGTCGCTACCACGGCGTGGGGGAAGACTTTCCGTCGCCGGCGCGCCTGTTTCAGGCGTTGGTGGCGGCGACGTCGGTGGGGTCGGCTCCGCCGACGGAGCAGGAGTCACTGGAGTGGTTGGAGCGGCAGAAGCCGCCGACGGTAGCACTGCCGCGCTTTCGGCTGGGCCAGGCGTTGACCCTGTACGTGCCTCACAACGACGCTGACGCGAAGCCCATTGAAGACATCCGCGCGAAGAAGACACAGCAGCCGTGGTTCTTCGACGTCGAGGTTCCCTTCGTCTACTGCTGGGACTTGGCAGACGATGAGCGTAGCTGCGCCGACGGTGTGTGCCGCGCCGCCTTGGGCCTCTACCAGTTCGGCCGTGGCATCGACCAAGCCTACGCCCAGGCTCACATCGTCGATGACGCGGACGTCGAGGCTTTGTTCGCCCAGTACCCTGGCGATGTCCTTGTGCCGCGCGACGGAAGCAAGGCGAAGGTGGTGAGCGTGCCCCAGAAGGGATCGCTGTCGTCGCTGTTGGCGCGACACAGCGAGGTGCTCTCGCGCATCAAGGATGACGGTGAGCTGTTCGTGCAGGCGTCAAAGGCGCGGTTCGACCGCGTCGCTTACGACGGCGCCGAGCGTTGGTTGCAGTTCGAGTTGTCGAAGGCTGACGGCACCGGCTTCGTCGCGTGGCCCGTCGATCGTGCCAGTGAGTTGGTGAAGAAGGTGCGCCAAGGGGCGCGCGCGCGGCTCGACGAGGCGTTCGGCGTCGACGAGGGGCAGAGGCGGCTGCCGATGCAGAATGAGCCCGCGTCACCACTGGCGGAGCGGCTGCGCTTCATACCGCTGCCCTCGCGGGGGCATGACGAGACCAACCCGTCGATCCGTCGCCTTGCCGCTGGTGTACCATTGTCGATGCCACTGGCGGATGCCGACTGGCTGCTGTCGGCTCTCTCGGTCGACGAGGCACGGCTGGTGGGTGCGCAGGATGCGCAGATGTGGCCGCGCTACACGCAGGCATCGGTGACGTGGCAGACGGTGACGCCCGCGATTTTGACACCACGTCGTCGCCTCGAACCGACGACGCGCGAGACGAAGAACTCGGGTGAACGCCAGCGAGAAGAGCAGCAGGCGCGGCAGGCGGTGCTGCAGGCGCTGCGGCAGGCCGAGGTGAAGGGCGCGCCGGTGCAAATCGACGTGCAGCGCGAGCCTTGGGAGAAGCGGGGCAAGCGCGCCGAGCTCTTCGCCAAAGACACGCGCTTCGAGAAGGAGAAGGCTTGGCACGTGCGTGTCACCTTCGCCCAGCCCGTGAGCGGTCCTGTCGCAATCGGCGATGGACGCTTCGCAGGCATGGGCGTGATGGCGCCGCCTCTGCGCGAACCGACCACGAGGCGCGTCGACGGCGATGACGTGATCGTGCTACGCATCGACGCAGGGCTCGAGAAGGGCGCGTCATCGACGGGCATCGCCGATGCGCTTCGACGTGCGCTCATGGCTCGCACGCAAGAGCGCCTCGGTAACAAGGCGCTGCCGGCGTGGATCACGGGCCATCTGTCGGACGGCGAGACCGTGCGAGACGACCGCAGCCGCCTGCGCCTGGTCGCCGACCTGGAGCGCCAGCGGTTGCTTGCGCTCGTTCCCATGTTCAGCATGGGAGACCGCTCTGAGCACCGGGATGACGTGATCGCAGCGTTCTCGACGATGCACGAGTTGAGGGCGGGCGCCGGTGGACGAATCATGCTTCGCCGCGTTGCGCTCGATGATGACGACGTGTTGTTCGCAAGCGGCCGACGCTGGCGCACCGTCAACGACTACCTCGTCGATCGCCATGACCACGGCCGCGATCTGCGCGCGCTGATCGTCGAGGATGTTAAGGTAGCGTGCGCGCGGCAGAGATTGCCGGTGCCGCATGTCAATGTGCTCTCGACGAGTGTCGTGAAAGGGACCGGCATCTTCGCGGCGCTCGAGCTAAGCTTTGCCGTGGATGTCGCCGGCCCCATCTTGCTTGGGCGCAGCCGCATGCTCGGTGGTGGACTGCTGCGGAAGTGGTAGCTGCAGCGCGCGGAGGGCAAGGACCTCGTCGACGACTGTATCAGCAACGGTCCCGCCCAGATCGGCGACGTGCTGCCTCCAGGCTGGCATGAACAGATCGAGCTGTTTTTCAAGGACGAGGCGATCACCTTCAGCGTGCTCGGGCCCCGACCCTGATCGCATTGGATTCCCCGTACTCCTGTACTCCAGCGGCGCGCGGTGTAGCGCATTCGGTGCTCAACGCTTCTTCCAAAATCCGGGTTGCCGCTTCGGATGCGCCACCGCGTAGACGACCACTCGGTCGCCTTGCAGCTCGTACATGATGCCATGAGGGAACTTCTTCAAGGGACAGCGCCTGATGGAGTCCTCGCGAGCCTGGTAGTAGTGCGCGGTTTCAGCGAGTGCACGTAAGGCTTCGGATACCCGGCGCTGAAACTCGTCGGCGAGCCGTTCGTCGCGTTCGAGCAGATGGAGGTACGCCTCGCGCGCGTCGTCTATCGCCCATGGTAGGACCTCGATCTCGTAGCGGGCCACGCGAGTCAGGGCTTGGCAAACATCTGGGCAAGCGCTTCTTCGATTGGAACGGCCTTCGCCCTGCCCGACTTCCACTCTGCTCGGCGACGAAGGGTCTCCTTTAGCCACGCCTCTTCCACACCAGCATCGGGAACCTCGGGCACGATCTCGAGCAGGCGATCAGCGAGTGTCGCGCGCTCCTCGTCGCTGAGCTTCATCGCCTCCGCCAAGATCCGGTCCACGTTCGTCATCGACACGAACTATACCAGCGCGCTAGGCTGAACGCCCACAGTGGTCGAACTATGATTATATTCCGGTTTCCGGTGGCCAAAAAACCGGGCTGATCGCGGGGCCGGCGCCCGGCGCGATGTTTGCCCGCGAGACGTTCGAGCAATCCCGAGCTGAAAGCAGGCGTGACGGGCGCCAGCAGTCCCCGCGGGTCTCAGCGCGCAGTCGCAGCCCCTCCATGACGCGCATCATAACCCGCACCCCATCGCTCTTTCCCGATGAATTTCGCAGGCCTGGCGTCACTCTTCAATTCACAACAACACCGAGAAATTCGCGAAATCGCCGTCAAACGCTCGGGGTTCGAGCGCGTAGGTGCGACGAGCGCCAGGTCTCGGCGGGCGACGGCGCGGCCAAGACGTTCTGAATCGCGGGGGCAACAGCAAGGGTGGAAGTGGACGCGAGGCTGACGCTAGACGTGGTGGCTTACGTGCTCCGCGGTAGCTGAAACCTATCTTTCCGATGCATGTTCGCTTATCGACGGCGACCTCAATGCACATCGAACATCTCCGCCTGGGCAGGCTCAGCGAGCCGCCTGCGAATCACCTGGCTCTCGAAGAAGGGCGGGTCGCGCGCCGGTGCGAGGTTCGACGGCTCGCCGAGCCAGCAGAGGCAGCGCTCGATGCCGGCGCTGGTCATGACCAGGGGGGACGTCCCCAGCCTTGGCATCGCGCTGATTTTGGCTCCCCAGCCAAGCTGGCTCTCTGCCATCCTTGCAAATTGAACGCGACGTGTTTAATTTGCAAGGATGATCCCCAGGCGTGCCCAAGAGGGTACGCGCGGCGCTGGCCCGGCAGGCCGCTGTGGCTTTGATTGGTCCCCGGCAGGTGGGCAAGACGACCCTGGCGTTGGAGCTCGCTGAGGGGACGGATGCTCTGTACCTCGATCTAGAGGCGCGACAGGATCGAGAGAAACTCGCTGAACCGGTCCTGTTCCTCCGCGCGTACGAGGACCGCATGGTGATTCTCAACGAGATCCATCGCGTGCCAGAGTTTGTTTGGGGCACTGGGGTCTTATCGACGCAGGCAAGCGGCGCGGCACGCGAACGATGTCCCGCAATTCGGCCCGCGCATTCCGGCGGGGGCGCTGTCGCGGCTGTGGACGATGCTGGCGCACGGCCAGGGGACTCTGCTCAACGCATCGCAGCTGGCGACGGCCCTGTCGGTAAGTGCACCAACGGTCACGCGCTACATCGATCTGTTGGTCGATCTGCTGCTGGTGCGGCGCCTGCAACCGCTGCATGCCAACGCGCGCAAGCGGCTGGTGAAGTCGCCCAAGGTATACGTTCGCGACAGTGGCCTCGTCCACGCGCTGCTCCGGCTGGGAACCCTGAACGACATCGCGGGGCACCCAGTGGTCGGGGCGAGCTGGGAGGGTTTTGTCATCGAGAATTTGCTGAGCGTCGCCCCGCCCCGCACGACGGCGAGCTTCTACCGGACATCGGCAGGGGCGGAGATCGATCTGGTGCTCGAGCTGCCCGGCAACGAATGCTGGGCCGTGGAGATCAAGCGAAGTCTGAGCGCGCGCCCGGAGAAGGGGTTCTACATAGCCAGCGCCGACATCGAGGCGACTCGCGGCTTCGTGGTGCATGCGGGCACTGAGGCCTATCCGGTAAGCGAGGGCGTGGAGGCTGTGAGCCTGCGCGCCCTTGCGGAGAGGCTCGCAGGATGGACGGGGGGTGATGCCAAGATTTGATGAGGTCTCCCAGCGCAGCCGGCTACGGATGAACCTGTCCAAACTCCGCCACGCTGTCCTGTGCTATCCTCCCGGGAGTGTCCCAGCCCGCTCAGGACCGAAAGAAGCAGCTGTACGACCGCTACCTTGCGGTGCCGGCGCACCTGCACGCCGAGATCGTTCGGGGCACGCTGCATGTGATGCCGCGACCGTCGCCGCGGCACGCGAGCGCGAGTTCGGTGCTGGGGGGGCGGTTGAATGGTCCGTTTCAGCTCGGCGATGGCGGGCCGGGGGGTTGGTGGATCCTGTTCGAACCCGAGTTACATCTGGTTCCAGAAGAGCCGGTTGTGCCCGATCTTGCCGGGTGGCGCGTCGAGACGATGCCCGAACTGCCAGACACAGCGTTCTTTACCGCTGCGCCTGATTGGGTTTGCGAGGTGCTCTCGCGGTCGACCGAGAAGCTCGATCGCGACGAGAAACTTCCGATGTATGCCGAGCACGGCGTTAGCCACGTGTGGCTCGTGGATCCGGTCGCGCAAACGCTCGAGGCGTATACGCTGGGTGAGGCCGGGCGCTGGCGCGAGGTGCAACACTACCGAGGCGGCGACCGAGCGCGGATCGCTCCGTTCGACGCCATCGAGCTCGATCTCTCGCTGCTGTGGTCGTCGCCGCGTCGCGCCTGAGCCCACGCTGCGGGCCCGAGGTCACTCGGCGTTTTCCTGCGCCTGGTGCGCCTCGAGCCCGCGCTCGTGAAGCTCGCGTATGGCTTGCACCAAAACGGGCGGGGGCGCGAGCTTTGCCGCCGAAACTGGCGACCCAGGCTGCGATCTCGGGTAGTCCCGCCGCCGTCATGCTGAGTATGACCGAGCCTTCCGCGGTGGGCGTGACCTGTTGCGTGCGGTGCCAGCGCCTCTCGTGGGCGAGGTGGGCGACCTCTGCGGAGAACTCGACCTGAATCGCGTGAACGTCGCCGTGCAGCATGCCGAAGCCTCGCTCGATGAAGGCGTTGGGGTCGAACCCCACGCGGCGATCGAAGGACTCGTCCAATACTTCTGCGGACTGCACTCGTTGCACGGCGAAGGTGCGAAAGGTCTCGGCCGAGCGGCAGTAGCCGACGAGGTATGGGCGGCCTTGATGGACCCAGAAGAGGTGCGGCTCGACGACGCGATCCGTGACGCCTTTTTCTGGGGTCGAGTAGCGGAGCCGTAAGCAATGCTCCTTGCCGAAAGCATCCTCGATCGCGGCGAACACCGCATCGTGGTCGCCGCTTTGCAGCGGGGCCGAGACGGTGGCCCGGTTGGCAGCTCGAAGCTCGTGGACCAGATCGCGACCGTTTGGACTGAGTTCCGCCATCAGGCGCTGTCTGAGGTCGCGCAGGGCTACACCGATGGTGCCGGTGGTGGTGGGGCTGAGCACATCCTCCGAGAGAAGCAGTGTCAGGACCTCGGAGGGCTTGAGCGGCCAGGCCTGGAGGCTGGTGCCCTTGCGATAGAGCGACCAGCGCGTGGCCTCCAGCTCGACGAGTTGGAACCCAGCCTGTTGGAGCTGCTCGATGTCGCGGTAGATGGTGCGCTG
>JAICQQ010000310.1 GCA_025937785.1 Polyangiaceae bacterium | reverse complement strand
TCCTTGTGGACGTCCAGACCGATGAATCGTATTTTCTGCATTGGACCAGCCTCCTGCATGCGGCTCTGCGCCTGCTTGCGTCGTTGCTGGCAGCGTAACCCGCGTCGTTGCAGGTTGGCTGGTCCAACCATTCTGTCTAGGCGGCTACCACGGGGTAATCTCGCCGGTATCGACGACTTCGAAGGCGTCGCCGGGCACATCCTTGAGGTCCCCGAGGTTGTCGTCGCTCCAGCGCGGGTCGTGGGCACCGCTCACGTACCAGTTCGAGCCGTTGTCGGCGACGATCATGCCGTAGCGTTTGAGCGCCGTGCAGATGACCTGCACCTCGTCCGAGTACCCCGAGCAGTCGTAGCCGGCCTTCATGCGCAGTCGCAGTCCCATGGGTGGCAGGTCGGGGTCCGAACTCGAGCTGGCCGCGTGGGTGGCCGGGCTGATGTACCCCGCCTGACTGTCGGACACGGTGAAGCGCAACGCGTGCGCTATCTCCCCGGCTTCGACGACTTCGTCGTAGCGCACCAGGCCCGGTAGCACCGGCAGCCCAGCAGCGTCCGCGGATGTCCAGCGGTCAGGGCGCAGCTCGTTCGAAGCAAGGTCGAAGATGGCGCCGGAGCCCGCCTCCCAACTCGCGCCGTCGTCGATCGGGTAAGCCGCGAACAGCTCGTACAGGATACAGTTGTCCGTCTCGACCACCAGCACGTGCCGATCGCCGTCCGCGTCCGGTCCGCCCTCGATGGGCGCATCGGGCGGAATCGGGTAGGGACCGGGATCGCTCTCGTCGTCGTAGTCGAACTCGACCGGGACCAACTCTTGATCCGAGTCGACCGTGGTGTACGGGATGCCGATGGGGCTGCCCTCCCACTCGGTGCCGAAGTCAGGGTGCAGCGTGTCGTCGCGTCCGATTGAGTCGATGAACGCGTCGCTGTTCGGGTGCAGAGGGAAGCTCGAGATGTCCGTGTTCCACGGGTTGTCGCTCGGGAACATGCTGCAGCCGCCGAGGTTCGGGCTGTTCGTCGAACCCGTCGTCGACGTACCGCTTCCGCCGGCGGCCGTGGTCGAGCCACTGGACCCGCCGGACCCGCCGGTCCCCCCGGAGCCGCCCGACCCGCCGCTGCTCGCGTTGGTCGCGGCGCTGGTCGAATCGTTCGAGGTTGCAGTCGCTTGCGTGCCGCTGCCGCCAGCGCCGCTGGGTCCGCTGCCGCCGGTCCCGCCTGCGGAACCGTTGCTCGAGGCATCGCTATCGTCCGAACCGCAGCCAACCATGACGACGGTCGAGACGAGGCAGACGAGGGTGCTCACGCGGAGTGAAGGACGCATGCACTCACGATGCGCTCACCGTACGCTAAGAGCAAGCGCGTTGTGGTGTACTGTCAGGTGCGAGGGACGCGCTCGGTAACGCACGCAGACCTACGGTCGTGCGGATGCCTCAGCTCGAGCGATGCGCTCGATACCACTCCAGCGTCGTGGCGAGCCCTACTGCCATGCTCGTGGGTGGACCCAGCAGTTGCGTGCACCGGCTTGGGTCGAGCACGCTACGTTCGAGATCGCCAGCCCGGTGCGGGCCCTGCTTGATGGTCGCTTCGATGCCGAGCGTGCGCTGCATCATGCCGGCGAGTTCGCTGGTGCTCACACTGACGCCGGTGCCTACGTTCGTGACCAGTTGCTCGACGCGGCCGGCTGCCGCGGCGAGGTTGGCGCGCGCCACATCACTCACGTAGGTGTAGTCGCGCACGCAGCCCGCGTCGCCCAACTGGCGCCGCGCGTTCACCTGAATCGGGTCCCCTTTGAGCATGCGCTCCGCGAAAATCGCTACCACCCCCGCTTCGCCGTGGGCATCTTGGCGTGGTCCGTAGATGTTCGCATAGCGGAGCACCCGGTAGTTCAAGCCGCGCTCGCCCTGGTAGAAGTGCAGCAACTTCTCGACCGTGAGCTTGCTGATGGCATAGGGGCTGTAGGGTAACAGCGCGTCGTTCTCGCGTGCCCGCGCGGGTTCGGGAACCTCCCCATAGATGGCTCCGCCAGTACTCGCGAAGATCAGGAGCTCCACCCCGCTGGTTGCGCAAGCGTCGAACAGGTTGATGCTGCCGATCACGTTGACGGTGACGTCGAACGCCGGGTCGCGAACACTGATCGAGACGCTGGCCTGCGCTGCCTGGTGACTGACGACGGTCGGCTTGAAGTCTTTGATCACACGCTCGGTAGCTTCTCGATTTCGTAGGTCGACTTCGAAGAGCGCAACTCCGGCGGGCACATTCTCGCGCCGCCCGGTGCTCAGATCGTCGAGTACCGCAACTTCGTGGCCGTCGGACAAGGCGTGTTCGACGATGTGACTGCCAATGAATCCAGCTCCCCCAGTGACAAGTAGTTTCATAGCAATCCCTTAGGTCGCACTTTCATCGGCTTCGAGCTTTGGCCGCCCGGCTGAAGCTCGAAGCGTATCGTGCACCACTAGACCAAAAACGTAGCGCTTACTAGCATCATTTGCGGATCTACGAGGCGTGGCCGCTCAGCCTCGGGTATTTGGTTGGCCATAGCGGGCAGCTACTGGCTTTTGAGTGGGCGGTGCTCAGGGGTTGCATTATCCTTTTGAGCCCTTCTTCACCCTTCGGTCTTCCTTTCATCCCTCTTGGAAAGTGCTTCGTTCCGATGACAAAGTCACCCCATTCCTTCGAGAAAAAGGTGTGCGTCGTTGGCCTCGGCTATATCGGCCTGCCAACAGCCGCCGTGCTCGCGTCGCGCGGGTATCAAGTTCACGGCGTAGAGGTGAACGCTGCCGCTGCCGAGGTGATCAACTCCGGAAAAGCGCACATCATCGAACCCGATCTCGATCTCTTGGTTCGGGCCGCGGTGCAGACGGACCGCCTGCGCGCGTTTCCAAAGCCCGACACTGCGGACGTGTTCCTGCTCTGCGTGCCGACGCCGTTGACGTCTGACAACAAGGCCGATCTTTCGTACGTCCGCTCCGCCACCGAATCGATCTGCGGGTGCCTGAAGGAAGGCGACCTCGTGATCCTCGAATCGACCAGTCCACCCGGAACGACGGAAATGATCGCCAAGATCGTGCACGAGCGCACCAGTCTGAAGCGCGGTACGGTCCATTTTGCGCATGCTCCCGAGCGCGTGCTGCCCGGGAAGATCCTACGAGAGGTCGTCGAAAACGATCGCATCATCGGTGGCCTCGACGAAACCGCCACCGAGGTGTGCGCGCGTTTCTACGAGACCTTCGTGGCGGGCAAGCTTCACCTCACCACAGCTCGCACCGCAGAAACGGCGAAGCTGGTCGAGAACGCGTTTCGCGACGTGAACATCGCGTTCGCCAACGAGCTCTCGATGTTCTGCGAGAAGCTGGACCTCGACGTGTGGGAGTTGATACAGCTCGCCAACCGGCACCCGCGCGTGAACATTCTGTCTCCAGGCGCAGGCGTGGGCGGGCACTGTATCGCCATCGACCCCTGGTTCTTGGTCGAGATCGCGCCCGAGCTGACCCCGCTGATGAGGCAGGCGCGACTCGTGAACCAGGCGAAACCGCACTGGGTCGTGGAACGCGTCAAGCAGCGGGCGAGCAGGCTCAAGGGTCCTCGCATTGCCTGCCTGGGGCTGGCATACAAGCCCGATATCGACGACCTACGTGAGTCACCTTCCGTCGAGATCGCCCAGGAGCTCAAGAAGATCGAAGACGTCGACTTGCGCGTGGTCGAACCCAACATCGAGCGCCACCCCGATTTCGAGCTGGTGGCGCTCGAGAAGGCTCTCGAGGGCGCAGACATCGTCGTGGTGCTGGTCGGGCATCGCGAGTTCAGCCGCATCCCAGCCCGGCTCTTGGAGGAAAAGATCGTGATGGACGTCTGTGGCGCCCTGCGCCAGGCGAAGTCATGAAGCGAGTGTTGGTGTTCATCGGGACACGTCCCGAGGCCATCAAGATGGCGCCTGTGTTTCACGCGCTCGACGCGGCCCCGGATTTCGAACCCGTGGTGGTGAGTACCGGCCAGCATCGCGAGATGCTGCAGCAAGTCACGGATCTGTTCGAGATCGACGTGGCGCATTCGCTCGACGTCATGCAGCCGAATCAAACGCTCGCCGGGCTTACGGCGCGGCTGCTCACCGCCATCGACGACCTGTTGCAAGCGCTCGCGCCCGACATCGCGCTGGTTCAGGGCGACACCACCACCGTGCTTTCCGCAGCGCTCGCCTGCTTCTATCGTCAGATCCCCCTGGGCCACGTCGAGGCGGGGCTCCGTACGCACGACCTGCGCGCCCCCTTTCCAGAAGAAGCGAACCGTGTGCTCGCCGGGCGCCTGGTGCGTCTACACTTCGCGCCCACCGATTTCGGCAAGAACAACCTGCTGAGCGAAGGGGTCAGCCCCGACCGGATCTTCGTCACCGGCAACACCGTGATCGACGCGCTACAGATGGAAGTGGCACGTCAAGAGCGGCCGGGGGTGCGTGAACGTACCGAGTTGGTGCTCGAGGAACAGCTGGGTTCCGATTTTCGGTCCCATCCCTTCGTGCTCATCACGGGACATCGGCGTGAGAACTTCGGCGCGGGTTTCCAGCAGATCTGCGATGCGCTGGCGACTCTCGCCGATCGTTTCCCCGATCACCGTTTCGTGTATCCGGTCCATCTCAATCCCAACGTGCAGGGCCCAGTGCGTGAGCGGCTGGGCCAGCACCCGAACATCCGCCTGATCGCGCCGCAGCCGTACAGCACCTTCGTCGCGCTGATGAACGCGAGCCGGCTGCTATTGACCGACAGCGGCGGCGTGCAAGAAGAAGCGCCGGGGCTCGGCAAGCCCGTTTTGGTCATGCGCGACACCACCGAGCGTCCCGAAGGTGTCGACGCCGGCACCGTGCGGCTCGTCGGCGCCAACGCCGAGCGCATCGTCGACCAGGTCTCGCTCCTGCTGACGGACAGCAGCGTGTACGACGCCATGGCAAACGCGGTCAATCCGTACGGCGATGGCAAGGCGGCGGCACGCATCGTGACTGCCTTACGAAATTGGGCGGCCGAGCAGTGACGTGCCGACCTCGTACGAGCGGCCCTCGTACGCGCGGCCCTCGTACGGGCGATAGAGGCGAGCGAACAGCATGACCAATGACGATCGAGTGAGTGAAGTCTACAACGGTACACGGGGCACCGCGGAAGCGCAGCGCATCTGCCGTGACCGCATCGCTTGGGTGTTGAGCAAGATTTCTGGGCCGCGCGTACTCGACATCGGCTGTAGCCAAGGCATCGTGAGCATCCTTGCGGCCAGAGGCGGTCACCAAGTGCTGGGCGTCGACGTCGAACAGCCGCAGATCGAGTTTGCGAAAGCACAGCTCGAGCAAGAAGCCGAAGACGTGCGGGCCCGGGCGCGCTTCCTGCTGGCGGACATGTTGGTCGCCGACCTTGGCGGGGAAAAGTTCGACACGGTCGTTTTGGGAGAGGTGCTCGAGCACCTCGCGGAGCCGCGGCAGCTGCTGGAGCGAGCCGGAGAGTTCCTGGCGCCGAGCGGCAGGTTCGTCATCACCACGCCCTTCGGGTTGGCGGTTCACCCCGATCACCGCCAGCAGTTCTACGTCTCGAACTTCGCCCAGTGCATCGAAGGGCTGTGCCAACCAGAGTCTTTCGAGATCGTCGACGACTACATTCGTTTGGTGGCGCGTCACCCCGCCGCAGCCTCCGGCAGCCTGGGCACTCTGCCAGAGCTGCTGCGGCTCGAAGAGCAAGCCTTCGCAGCCAAAGAGGCACGCACCCAGCGGGTCAAGGCACGCCGTTTGACGCGCGTCAAAGCGCTCGATGCACAGGTGCGCGCTCAACGCGCGGCCGTCGGTTTGCTGCGAGCGCAGATCCGAGACCTGGCCCAGATTCTGGAGGATGAACGCGAACGGCACCAGGCGCAGCGCGAGAAGGCCGCGGCGCGCATCGCGGCGAGCCCGACCATTGCGACGCGATCTGCGCCGAAACCAGGCCCGTCGCGGCCCGTCGCTTGGCCTCGTGCTGCGGCGCGCCGGGTGGCGACCATGGTTCGCCATCGCCAACACCGGCGGCTCCTGGACCTCGCGCGCAGGGCGCTGGTCGATGTGACGCAGCATTCGAAGTGGCCGCTCGCTCCTTACCAGGGGCCGCCTCCCGCTTTCGAGCCGTACGCACCGATCAAGACGGCGAGCCCGGGGGCGCTGCGGATTGCGAGCATCCTCGACACCTTTTCCGAGCATTGTTTCCGCTACGAGGCCGAGTTGCTGCCGCTGAGCCGTGACGGCTGGCAGAGTGAACTGGAGCAGTTCGCGCCGGCCCTGCTGCTCGCCGAATCGGCGTGGCGAGGCAATCAGGGGCAATGGAGCTACCTGATGAGCAGCTACGCCAAGAAAGAGCAGAACCCGCTCAGGGACCTGCTCGCCTGGTGTCGAGCGCGCGGGCTCCCTACCGTGTTCTGGAACAAGGAAGACCCCGCGAACTTCGACGTGTTCATCGATGTCGCGAAAGACTTCGACTACGTCTTCACCACGGATGCAGACTGCATCCCGCGCTACCAGCGGCTCGTGGGACACGATCGCGTCTTCGCGCTCCCGTTCGCGGCGGAGCCTGCGATCCACAACCCCATGGACCGACCTCGCCGGCAGCGTCAGGTGTGTTTCGCCGGCTCGTGGCGGGCCGACAAGTATCCGGAACGCGTGCGTGACTCGGAGATCTTGCTCAAGCCCGCGGCCGAGTTCGGCCTCGACATCTTCGACCGCTTCCATGGTACCAAAGACGCGGAGAAGTTTCGTTTTCCGCGCGAGTTCTCGGGCTCGGTGCAAGGGTCGCTCGACTACGATCGAATGCTGACCGCCTACCGCGCCTACAAGGTGTTCCTCAACGTGAACTCGGTGAAAGAGTCTCCGACCATGTTCTCGCGACGCGTCTTCGAGCTCATGGCCTGCGGTACGCCGGTGCTGAGCAGCGAATCCGTGGGTATCCGGGCGCTGCTGGGCGACTTCGCGAAGGTGGTAGACAGCGAAGCAGATGCGAAACACGAGCTTCAGCGCTTGTTGACCGACCCAGCTTACCACGCGCGGGTGGCGCACCTCGGCTATCGCGAGGTCATGACGAACCACACGTATACGGCGCGGATCGCCGATATTCTTCGACGCGCCGGTATTCCTGCACCGCCTGACGACGCGCCGTTGGTCTCGATCCTCGCGGCCTCGAACCGTCCCGATCGGCTCGACAATATCCTGCAGAATTACCGGCGGCAGCTGCACCCGCGACTCGAGTTGATCTTGCTCGTGAACAGCGACCAGTACGACATGGGCCTGGTCGAGCGGAGGCTCGAGCCCATCCCGAACGCACGGGTCTTGAAGGTGCCGGAGTCCCAGACGCTCGCCGATTGTTTGAACCTCGGTCTCGAGCACGCATCGGGCAGCTTCATCGCGAAGTTCGACGACGATGATTTGTACGGTGAACACTATTTGTCAGATTTGCTGTTGTGCACGCGCTTCACGGATGCTGCGATTCTGGGCAAGCGTTCGTACTACGTTCATCTAGAGGCATCGGACCAAACGGCACTCCGGTTCGGGCGCAACATCCACAAGCACGTGAACTTCGTGCACGGGGCCACGCTCCTGATCAAACGTCAGGTCTTCGAGAAATTGCGCTTCACCCCAGTGCGGCAGGGTACGGATACCGTACTGCAGCGTGCGGCCGCCCTACACGGTTTTTCGATCTACTCGGCGGACCCCTACAACTTCATCCACGCGCGGCACGCCGACAAGACTACCCATACATGGAAGATCGAGGACGAAGAGATCCTGATGACCTGCACCAACGTGCAGAGCGGCCTCGCCACCGACGCCGTCATGATCTAGCGGCGCCTTCCTCGCTCGCTTACGCCCCTCCGTCGCGAGGCGTCGCTCCGCGCCGACACCTCGACAACTGCCAAGGCGCCAAGGACGCCAACCTCGCCAAGAATTCATCTCTCTTCTACTCGTTGAGCCCTACTCGCAGGAAGGCTCACATCGAGTGCGCAATTGCGTTGTCGCGATCCCGGTGGGCTTTCGCACCGACAGTGCACTTGCCGCGCTCGGCGCTGAGGCGCACGCTCGAGGCTCGAGACCATTGCTAGAGCGCCTGTGGGGCGCGTTGCTGAATATGCAACAAGAAGTACGAACACGAACTAAAGGGCCTGTCCCTGAATTGGACGATGGCCCCGTGAACGTGAACGTGAACGTAAACGTGCCCGTGCCCGAAGAAGCGCAACGATGCCGAGGTGGGGCCGATGGCTGGAGCATGAGGCTCGATCATGAGGGATTGGAAGTGTATCAAGTCGCGCTGGATTTTCTCGTTATCGCGAACGCGATCATAGAAGGACTACCGC
>JAICQQ010000146.1 GCA_025937785.1 Polyangiaceae bacterium | reverse complement strand
TCGCCGACGCGGACGAGCGCTGGAACAGCGAGGGCGGCAGCGGGGGAAACTCGGATGGCGGCAACTGGGGAGGCACGCGGAGCGGCGGTCCTGGCGAAGAACAGCAGCAGCCGGCGTTCTGGACGGGTGGCTCCGACGACGACTCCGAAGAGACTTGGATCTGGGTGGGAAGCGGAACGGCTTTCTGGAAGGGTGGCGTAGACGGAATGAGCGTCGGGGAAGCTTACACGAACTGGGGTATTGGCAGACCGAACGAGGCCAATGACACTCCCGAGAACTGCGCCGCCGTCTATTTCCGAATGGGCGCAGATGGCCCGATCGGTACCTGGAACGACCTGGAATGCGCTGACGGCTATCCGTTCATTTGCGAGTCGCCGTAGCATCGAACGTGCACCGCTGTCGTCCCGTCTGCGACGCTGGACGTGCCTGGACTAACAAACAGCTCGCACGTTGCCCTTAATGGGCTTTGAGTTCGGGCCGTTACGTTGGGTGCACGCCCGTGGGGGGCGCACGCGGCGTCGTTCGGGAAAACTCGGAATGCAGCGGATCCTGGTAGTACTCGGGTTGGGTGTGGTGGGCCTGTTCGCGGCGTGCGGCGGTAACCCTGGCGGGGCTACGCTGGACGACGGTGGTCTGGGTGGCACGGCTGGAACCGCAGCGTCGGGTGGCAGTTCTGGAAGCAGCGCGGGCGGCAACCTCAACCTGGGTGGCTCTGGCACCGGGTGCGTCCCGAAGACTTGCGCCGAAGCCGACGTGGAATGCGGCTTCGTGTCCGACGACTGCGGGGGTGTCGTCGACTGCGGCGGTTGCGACGACGGCAAAGTCTGTGGGGTGCAGACCGCCAACGTGTGCGGGGACCCGACCGATCTGTGCGAACCGCTCACCAAGGACGAGGTGTGTGCCGACAAGGAGTGCGGGTCGGAGAGCGACGGTTGCGAGGGAACGATCGACTGCGGCAGCTGTAACGACGGCGAAGCCTGCGGCGTGGTCGAAGCGTTCCAGTGCGCTCCCGAGGGCGGCGACTGCATCCCCATCGAGAGCTGCGCGGCCCAAGACAAGGAGTGCGGTTTCATCGGTGACGGCTGTGGGGGCATCATCGATTGCAACGCCGAAACGGGCGGGTGCTCGGACGGCACCTATTGCGGCATTTTGAGTCCTTCGCAGTGCGACGAGCCACCCGCTTGTGAACCCACGGCCTCGAGCTGCGCAGAGCTCGGCTGGGAGTGCGGCACGGCGCTGAACAACTGCGGCGAGCAATTCTCTTGCGCGGACGAGGGGCGGAGCTGCGGCACGCTCGAACTTTGCGTCGGGGGCATCAACGCGCCGACCGAGTGCGTCTCGGCCTTCGAGGACTGCCCGCTGTGCCAGCACGTCGCGGACTGCTCCGGCCAGAGCCAACCCACACGCATCACCGGGCGTGTGGTGACGCCGGGCCGCACGAATGGCAACACCGGCAATCAAGTGGGCGTGCCCAACGCGGTCGTGTACATCCTGCGCAGCAACGACCCCGGCACTTTGCCCGCGATCCCGGCGGGGTTGCCCGCCGATGGCACCAGCCAAAGCTGTGACCGCTGCGAAGGTGCCCCGCTCGGCCCCTCGCTCACCGGAGCCGTGACCGACGCCGAAGGACGCTACACGATCGAGGGGAACATCCCGGTGGGGGAGGAGTTTCTGCTGGTCGTCAAAGCCGGCAAGTTCCGCAGAGCCCAGCACGTCACGCTGGACGCGAGCAGCGCGTGCGCCACGACGACGTTCCCCAGCGCGGTGGAGGACGGCAATCCGACCCGGCTGCCTCGCCACCTCGACGACGGAGTCGGTGTGCACATACCGCGCGTCGCGGTCGCGACTGGCAACTACGATGGCATGGAGTGCGTGTTCGAGAAGCTGGGCATCGATCACGATCTGTTCACCAGCCCCCTGGCAGACGGCCGCATCCACCTGTACCGCGACAACGGCGCCTGGCCGAGCGCTGAAGACCGGGCCTGCGTCGCCTGCGCCGAGTGTGATTCCAACTCGTGCAGGCGCACCCGCTGCAACGACTGCGACGGCTGCAGCGGTTCCAGGTGCAACAGCTGCCAGGCAGAGGCCGTGGACGCTTGCGAGAGCGCCGGCCACGTGACGGTACGCACCAGCCTGAACGCCGCGAGGCTGCACGAAAACAACGGGCGCATCGGCGAGTACGACATGGTCGTGGCGGACTGTCGCGGCAACGAAGGCGGCACCCCGGCCGCAGAGAGCACGGGCGCCGCCAACGTGCGCCGCTACGTGAACCGCGGGGGTCGCTTCTTTGCCAGCCACTATGCCCACAACTGGATTCAGAGCGGCTCCGAAAGCTACGACCCTGACGCGCCTCTGGATACCGGTCTGAACGCTGCCGTGACCTGGCAAGCGCACGACACCGGGACCGAAGATGGCACCGGTGTCATCTCGGAGAACCCGCCGCGATCGCACGCGAGCCCCCGCATCCAGACCTTCATCGACTGGATGGTGCGCGAAGACGCGGTCGCGAGTGCAGACGACCTGACGTTCAACATCCCCGAGCCTCGTAGCCGGGCCGCGACCTTGGGCCCCTATACCGAAGAGTTCGTGCATTGCGACGGCGCCGTGTGCGACCGCGCCTCGCGCCGGCGCCCACAACAGGTGGCCTTCTACACCCCGTACGCCGCGCCCGACGCGGAAGCAGCCTGTGGCCGCGTCGTCTACAGCGGCTTTCACGTCTCGGTGACCGGATCCGGCGACCAGTCGTTCCCGGAGCACTGCGACGGGGACCTGAGCGCTACGGAGAAGACGCTGCTCTTCATGCTCTTCGACCTGGGCGCCTGCATCGGTGACGTCCCCCCGCCCGCGTGCGTCCCCGACACGGAATGCCGCGCCGGTGCCTGCGGACTGCAACCCGACGGCTGCGGCAGTACCCTGGACTGCGGCCCCTGTGTGCCCACCTGCGTGCCGCTCGAATGCGCCGACGTGGGCGCGGAATGCGGAGCCATCGGCGACGGCTGCGGCGACATCGTCCAATGCGGCGATTGCGACGGGAACCAGGTCTGCGGCGCGGACGAGCCCAACCAATGCGGCAGCGGCTCCTGCACACCGACCGGGTGCCCCGCGGGGGCCGAATGCGGTCAGGCGGGCGACGGCTGCGGTGACATCGTCAGCTGCGGCACTTGCCCCGAGGGCTACACGTGCGGCGCCAACGAGCCCTTCAAATGCGCCCCGCCTCCAGGCTGTGTGCCCGTGACCTGCGAGAGCGCGAAGGCCGAGTGCGGCTCGATCCCCGACGGATGCGGCGGCGTCGAAGACTGCGGTGACTGCCCGCGGGGCTCGTTCTGTGGGGTTTCGAAGGCGAACAAATGCGAGACCATCAAGTAGCCCGCTGCTCGGCGTCATAGGGCAGCTCGACGACGAAGCACGACATCAGCCCCTCGGCATGGCGCTCGTAGTCGACGCTGCCGCCGTGGGCTTCCACCACGCTCTTGACGATCGCGAGCCCCAGGCCGGTGCCCTGATCGACATCCGTCGTGAAGAAGCGCTGGAACAGGCGCTGCTGGATGTCGGGCGAGACGCCGGGCCCGGAGTCGCGCACGTGCACGCGCACGCGGCGCGGCAAGGGCTCGACCTCGACCTCGACCTCCGAACCTGCCTGGGCCGCCTTTACCGCGTTGTCCATCAAGTTCGCGAAGGCGGTTTCCAGGTCCGCCTTCCGCCCGCGCACCGAAACTTCTTCGCCGCCCCGCACCAGCACCCCAGTGTCGGGAGTCGCCGAACGGCTGGCGACACGTTCCAGGAGCGGCGCGAGCGAGAAGGATTGCAAGGGCTCGGTCGAAGCCTCGATGCGGCTCAGGCTCAGCAAGCGACTGACGAGTCGATCCAACCGCTCCGAGTCTAGTTCGATGTTCCGGAGGAAGCGCCGGCGCGCCTCGGGGTCGTCGGCGGCGCCCTCCGCGAGGAGCTCGGCCGCGCCGCGGATCGAGGTCAGGGGCGACTTGAACCCGTGCGCCACGTCCGCTGCGAACGACGCCGTGTCCTTCGAGCGCTGGCGCAGTCGTTCGGTCATGGCCTTGAAGGACTGCCCCAGCTCGCGCACCTCACCGCTGCCGCTGACGGGGATTTCCAGTTCGTGCTGCCCAGCCGCGATGCGGGCCGCCACCCTCGACAAGCGTTCGAGCGGGCGCGTGATCGAATACGCCAGCCACAGCGTGATGCCAGCGGTGATCGCGAGCGCTATCAGGAGCACCTCGGTGAGGCCCCGCCGGATCGTGTACAGCTCGACCATCACCGGACGCGTCGACCGGGTCAGGTACACGATTCCCACCACGCGGTGCTCACGGAACAGCGGCTCTGCCACGAACAAGACCACGCTCGGCTCACGCTCCCGGATCCGGGTGTGGGCGGCGCGCTCGCCGCGGAGCGCCGCTAGCAGCTCGCTGCGCTTCGCCAGCGGGCTCCACGCGGGACCCGGGCTGCTGCCCGCGAGCGCTCCGAGCGTGCGCGGAGGCGGAGACTCCTCACCCTCCGGCGGGCCGTGCCGGTGCGAATCGAGGCGCACCGAGAGCGAGCGGTCGAGCACCCGCACACGCGTGCGCGTATCCACGGCCGCTCGCGCGAGGCGAGCTTCCAGCTCCGGAGCGAACGGGTCCGAGCCTTCGAGGAACCGACGCACGAGCGCCGCCTGATTGCGCATGTCGCGTTCGAGCGACCGCAGCAGCTCGCGCTCGAACAGGCGCGCGAACTCCAGGCCGGCCACCGGCACCAGGACCACGATGGCGTTGACGAGCAGCAGCCGAAAGTGCAGTCGCCCGAGCTGGCGCTTCAGGCCGCCGAACACGCCTCGCGGTCCAACTTGTAGCCAACGCCGTGCACGGTCACGATCGGTTCCACGGCGCATTCGCGAAGCTTGGCGCGAATGCGCCGGATGTGCGTATCGATCGTGCGCTCGGTGATGTGCGTGTCGTCTTCGCGCGCGGCTCGCATCAGCTGTCCTCTTTCGAAGACCACGCCCGGACGCTGCATCAGCGCCCGCAGGATCAAGAACTCGGTGTGCGTCAGCGGTACGACACGGCCCCCGGCCCGCACCTCGTGCCGTTCGGCGTCGAGCACCAAGGCTCCCAATTCCAAAGCGTTGGCTCCCTGTGCCGGCACCTCCGGTGTAGCCGGAGCAGCGCGACGCAGCACCGCCTTGATGCGCGCCACGAGCTCCCGGGTACCGAAGGGCTTTCCCAGGTAGTCGTCAGCGCCGACCTCGAGCCCGATCACACGGTCGATCTCCTCGCCGCGGGCCGACAGGAACAGCACCGGGGTGGCGCGGGCCGCCCGCAGACGCCGGCACAGATCGAGACCGCTCGCGTCCGGTAGCATCACGTCGAGCACGACCAGATCGATGGCTTCGCGCTGCAGCGTCGCTTCCGCCTCGAGCGCCGTGGCCGCCAGATACACGCGGCAGCCCTCGCGTTCCAAGGCATATTGGACCACTTCGCGAATGCGCGGCTCGTCGTCCACCACCAGGATCTGTTTGTTCAGCATCAGGGGCAGGCTCGAGTATCGGTCTCCTCCGCTTCCGCGGCAACCCGAGAGTGCGGCCCGTCGAGCTCGAACCAAGCATTCAGCGACTCGACGCGGGCGCTCAGTTCGACCGCCAGTTCGCGTGCACCGCCTCCTGGGTCGAACGAGCCCGCGCCGTGGGCAGCCGGCGCCAGCCCTGCCTTGCCGCTGTAGCGGGCCAGGTAGAGCTGTGCCCGCAGCGACTCCGCGAGGTCGACCAGCTCGTTCAGCGCGGCGCGGTCGCGTTCGAGGATCGCCCACAGGCGTGCGACGCTTTCTTGGTGCTGCGCGCTTTGCCGGGCCGCGTCCGGCTCGCACCGAAAGTCAGGTCGCGCCAGGAGCTCACTGAGCTCGGAGCGGCGGTCTTCGAGCTGCCCGAGCGTGAGCGTGAGACGCGCCAGCATCGCTTCGGGCAGCAGCTTCGCGAGCGGCGTGCCCACGACGGCGGCGCGCGCCTCCGCCAGAGCGCGCTTGATCCTGAGGCTCGCGGCGCTCTCGCGCTCCGTTCGGCGCACCATCAGCGGCAAGAGCACGAGCGGCGCAAACAACGGCCAGGCGCACACCGACAACAGAGCGTTCACGAGCCGTTCGCGCCGGCCCGATGCCTCGAGCCGCCAGTCGCAGACGACGGCGAGCACGACTCCGAGCGCGAGGTACAGCATCCATGGCCTCATGACGCGCTCCTCACTCGCATCCGTACTCGCTCTGACACGCGTCGTAGCGTCCCCTGGCGGAATCATAGCCGGTGGCGACCGCCTCCAAGAAGGTCCCCTCCGGAGTTCGCAGCAGCGGGACCTCATGCTGCGCCGGGCGGCCAACGAATGGCCGCAAGCTCCACGCGGTTTGGCCGGCGACGAAGAAGAACGTGAGCGTGAACAGGCCCAAGAGCGGCCAGGTCGACGGCGCACGTTGGAACCCTCGCAGCAGCACGCCCAGCGCTGCCAGACCGCTCGCCGCGAAGATCACAGCGGATAACAACGTTACCTTGTGATACACGTCCGGGTGCATCCGCGAGCTGCCGACGAAAGACCCGCTGAGAATGTCCGGCACCAGCGCCAGCACCGGCAAGAGAGCGAGCAGCACGAGCGACGCACGAGCGGTCGCCACCAGCGTGAGCGCCGAGAGCGCCCTGAGACGCAACGGCTGCCCCAGAACCGCGGCGATGGCGTAGAAAGCCGGGGCCGAGACGGCGAGCGTCACTACCCAAACCAAGGGCAATTTGGCGAGAGTCGCCAGCGCCTGCGTCCAGTCGCGGGTTCCCCCCAAGACTAGACCGAAGGCGCCGGTACCTGAGAGCATCACGAGCAGTGATGTCTTCACCAGCGGGATCAGGCGGTCTTCGTTGCGGCAGCGCACCGCCGCCGCGCCTGGGTTACTCGAAATCATCGTAATCGTGTCGATCATGGTCATCTCCCGAAGGGTTCCAACTTGACGAAGAAATAGACGGCGAGCAGACAAACGAAGCAGGCCCAACCGAACAGCAACAGCCGGCTGGTCGCGCGGCCTTTGGGCAGGCAGCGATGCAGGTCTCCGAGCAGGAGCGCCAGCGCGACTCCTCCACCCACGAAGTAGCCCCCGCCTGCACCGACCAAGACCCCGTGCCGAGCACCGGTGCAGGCGTACAGCACCAAGATCGGCGCCAGCCCCAACGCCATCAGACCGATGCGATAGTACGCGAGCGACAGCGCATGAAAGCACGCGCGCGGATCGGCCCGGTCGTCCTGCATGCCCAAGAGGATCCATAGACCAGGCAGCGGCAGACTGACGGTGAGCGCCGCCGCGATCGGCAGCGCGAGCGCCCCGCCGATCCATCCCCAAACGCCGCGGTCTCCGATGTGCACTGCCTCGACGAGCGCGAGCGCAGCCTGCGGGCCACTGCCGAGGGCCGTCAACCCCGCGAAGCCCCAGGCGAGTCGTGCCGCGAGTGCGCGCCGGTCGCTCGGCGGCGCAGCCAGCAACTGCCCCGCTTGGCTGATGGGCTCCGGCACGCCGGGTGTCATGAGCGGCTGCGGCCCTGCATCGTCGGGTCGGAGCGCTTCGGACGAGCCCGTGGGCTCGGAGAATGTCATGGTCATCGAGAACCTCCAGCTACGTCGTACCCGAGCGATGCGGCGCGTTCGGGGAGCTGCCGAGGAGAGCTCTGGGAGAAATCGTGGCAAAAATTGGGAGGGCGCCGGTGCTCGAGTGGCGGCGTGGTGGGGCGTCGCGACACAGCAAAATCGGGTGTTTTCGCGGACAGAGACTTGTTATCGTCCACGTGTGAGCGACGCGTCCAAACCGAAGAAGCACTTCAGCTTGCTGCGGTCGTTGGCTCCCGCGGACTTCATCACACTCGCGAACGCGGCGGCCGGCATGGGTGCCATCCTGCTCTCGATGCGTTACCTCGAGAGCGGGCATCGCATCAGCATGTGGGGGGCGTTCGTGCTCCTGCCGCTGGCCCTGGCCTGCGACGTACTCGATGGCACGGTCGCCCGCTGGCGCCAGCGCTCGTCACCCTACGGCGCTGATCTGGATTCTTTGGCTGACATCGTTTCCTTCGGCGTGGCACCCGCCGTCGTCGGCTACGTTCTCGGCATGCGCGGTGGCTGGGACGCTGTCGTGCTGGCGTATTTCGTGGTCTGCGGGATCTCGCGGCTCGCGCGCTTCAACGTGACGGCGGATGCCCTGATGACCGATCGCGGTAAGGTGAGCCATTTCGAGGGAACACCCATTCCGACCAGCTTGCTCTTGGTCCTGGTGTTGGGGATTGCTTTCGGCAGTGACCGCGTCGGCGAGGCGCTGTGGTGGGGGTCGCTGAGCCTGGGCCCGTTCGAGCTGCACCCCCTGGTGCTCATGTACGCGGCCAGCGGCAGCGCCATGATCACCGCTACGCTGAAGATCCCCAAGCCCTGACGCGGCTGGCGCAGGGTGCTGCCGGCGCCATCAAACTGAATTTAGGTGGCGTCCGCGTCGGACAGAACATGGATCAGACCCAAGAGCTCGATGCGGTTTTTCACGCCATACTTGTCGTAGATATTGACGAGCAGGGTCCTCACCTTCGTGGCGCTGGTGCCCAGCTCGCACGCTAGTTCTTCCACGGAGTTGGAAGGCGTGAGCCGTTCGAGCACCTCGAGCTCCGAGGTCGACAGGCGCTGAGATGGCGAACCGCGCCGATCGGTGAACGCAAGCGGCGACGAGCGCAGCAACGCCAGCGCCGTGGTCTTGACGTGCGACGGGACGCTGCCGACGGGGTGTGAGGCTTCGCGCTGCGAAGCCTCCGCGAGCACCAAGCCACACGAGCCCATGTACTCGCTCCCCTCGAACAACGGCGTCGGAAAGACGTAGACACGCGTCGATGCTCCCTGGGAGGAGAGCAAGCGCAGGTCGTAGGGGGCGGTCGCGCCCTGGCGCCTCAGCTCCTGTTGCTCGAGGAACACGCCGAAGTTGCACTCGTCCATGAAGCTGCGCGCGGCGCGCCCTTCGACGTCGGCGACGCTACAATCGACGATCTCGGCGAAGACGCGGTTGACGCTACAGACGTTCCCTTGAGCACGCAGGACCACGAAGCCGAAGCCCAGGTCTTCGATCGTTCGCAGGAACGGGTCGGCTATCAGCGAGCCCATGGTGTCAGACCATAGCCATAGTACGAACTCCTTCACAAGTCAGGGACGTCGCAGCGTCGGGCGTCGCCGGACACCCTCAGTACCCGCGTGTCAGGTGCTGCCCTCTCATCCCGCACTGCCTCTCATGCACGGCCAACGCCGTTTCCGGGTGGCCGCCGGATTTCGGAGGAACTTGGAGAAATGTGATATCCTATGTGCTTTCTGTTGCCGTCCCATTCCAACCAGGCTGGCCTCCGTTGACGACCCCCGCGGCAGTTCTAGAGTTCTGGTTCGGGCATGAACCCACAACAGAAGAGGAACTCTTGGCCTGTGCTCAGCGCTCGAGCAAGGCGCTCGCGCTGATCCTCGTGCTCGACCAGTTTCCCCGTCATGCGTTTCGGGGCCAGGCGCAGCAGTACCCTGGCGATTCCCGCGCACTCGAGCTGGTGCTGAAAGCGCGGCACGGGGGCTGGCCCCACGACCTGGTGCCCATTCGCGCCATCTTCCGACTGCTCCCGCAGGGGCCCCGGGTAGACCCGAGCGCAGGGCGCGGGTGTTCGAGCAAAAGGATCAACCATAGCCGGCGAGCTTGGCCGGCGAGCTAATAGGAACCAACAGGATGCCGAAAACCAACACGCTCGCTCTGGTGAGCCTCATCTGTGGAGTGCTCGGGTGGTTCATGGCGCCCGTACTCGCGTCGATCGTGGCTATCGTGACGGGCCACATGGCGCGTAGCCAGATCCGACAGAGTGGCGGCCGCGAGGACGGCGACGGGCTCGCCATCGGGGGGCTCGTGCTCGGCTACGCCAGCCTGGTGCTCGGTCTCATCGGCATCGTGTTCGTGGTTCTGATCTTCGTGGGCGTCTTGGGGTTTGGCCTGTTGGGCGCGCATGGCTGAGCTCCAGGGGGGCGGCGACCACCGGGTCATCTGCGCGAGCGACGAGCCGCTCGGAGACGACGAGCTGGAGCGGTTGCTGACGACCGTCTTCATCGACGGTGGCTTCACGGACGCTGCCCGCGCCTCCATGTTCCGAGCCCAGGCGGTGCACGCGCGTGGTGAGATCCTCTATCTGCGCGATGGGGCGACGCGATCGTTGATGGGAGTCGTGGTGCTGGTGCCCCCAGCCTCACCGGCGCGACGCTTGGCAAATCACGACCAGGCCGAGCTGCACCTCTTGGCCACCGCGCCGGAGTATCGGCGCTCGGGTGTCGCCCGCGCGCTGGTCGAAGCAGCCATCGCCCGGGCAACGCGCGCCGGGCACTCGGCCCTGGTGCTGTGGACTCAACCCGCCATGCGCGCCGCCTATCGGCTGTACGCGACCGCCGGCTTCGTGCGCGATCACGAACGTGACTTCGAGCTATCGGGGCGCGAGTTCTTGGTGTTCCAACGCTCCCTCGGCCGGGACGGAGCGCCTCACCGCAAGTGACGCTCGACGTGTCCACTCGCCTTGACACGGGAACCCAGGCCTTGCGTCGCTCTCAGGGATTTCCTCGGTTGTCTAAAAAAAACCCGCAACTGAATCGGGTGGCGGCCGACAAGACAAACGTGAGTCTCGCCGCGAGGAATCACATTTTGTCAGAGATCCATTGACGCATTTCGACTAGTGGTAGCCGGGCTTGGCCCCCGCAGGTGAGGCCGCACTTGGGAGAAGCATGCACGAAACCAAAGCGTGGTGGCCTTGGGTAGCCACCCTGATCTGCTTATTCATCGGATGCAGCAGTGATTCGCGCTCGCCGTCGCCGGATCCGGCTGCTGTCGCATCGGTCGCGAACGAGCTAGCCGCTGCCTCCAGCACGCCGGCGCCAGCGCCGCCAGCGCCGATCGTCGCGACCCTTCCCGAGTTCCACGATCTGCTGTCCGCGGACTGGACCAGCACGCTCGGCACCCTCTCGCGAACCAAGGCTACAGAAAAGGCGTCGCCCGCCCTCTCGCTGGCGCTGCCGCGTGGATCGACCGAAGTCTGCTCGGGCGCACTCTCGCTCCCGTGGAAGCGGAGCGATACCGTCGAGTTCCAGCTCTGGATGCAGGACCCGACGGAGTCGTTCGGCGAGGTACGGGTGGTGCTGCGACCCGACGCCCCCGGTGCCACCGACGTCGAGCTCGCCCCCGTCGCGATTCGTGACAAAGCTCCCGGTATTTTCCATCGGATCGTCACCTCGGTCGAGAGCTATGACGTGGTGGTAGGCTTGGATGCGCCAGTCCGCGTCTGTATCGTGATCGACGCGGAAGCTGGCCGCTATGTGCTCGACAGCGTGAGGTTCACGTACCCGCCCAACGACGAGATTAGCACGGACACGGGCAGTCTTGCGTCGATCCCCATCAGGCGCAGTGTGGCGACGTTCTCTACGGGCTCCGCCGGGGCGCCCAGTCTGAGCGATCCAGCGCCCGACGCGCTGCCGGAAACCGCAGGGGCGAGCTCTACTGCCGGGCGAGCCGCTGCGGCCTCGAAAGCTCGCGTCCCCAAGGCGCAGGCTCTTAAAGCGAAAAGCCCCAAAAGCGCAGGAACGACCGGCCCTAGTGTCGCGTTGTTCGAGCTCGACGACCCCGACTTCTGCACGACCGAAACGTTGCTCGAAACCGCTCCTTTCGTGAGCGGCATCAGCCCTCTGCCCAACGGCACGACGGTCCCGTATCCTCTCTGCACGGCGCAGCAGTATGCTCACGTCGTCGCTACCAGCGACTTATGGGCGTCGAACTTCGTGCTGATGGCGGACATCGATCTCGGTACACTTGCGCCACCGCCGAGCACCACCTCGTTCACGTTCGATGGGGTCTTCGAAGGCAACGACAAGGCCCTCTCGAACTACACCATCGCTGACACCGCCGGCGTCGGTGTGTTTGGCAAGCTCGGCGCGAACGGGATCATTCGAAACCTGGTGCTGCGCGACTTCAATGTCTCCGGCGTCAACCACGTGGGCGCGCTGGTGCGGGAGAACCACGGTCTCATCGAACACGTGACCGGCATCAATCTTACCGTCTCCGGCACGAGTACCGGCCTGGGTGCCAACATCGGCTTCGGTGGAGTGGCGGGTCTCAACAACGGCACGCTGTCGGACGTCACTGCCAGCGTGAATGTCAGTGGTGGCATCGATGGCAACGGCATCGGCGGGCTTGTGGGGCGACAAGGTCGCGCCGGCCTAGGACTTTCGGGTTTCCTGCTGGACTGCATGGTTTCCGGGAGTGTGACTCGCTTGGAGGGACCCACCCCGGAGCAGGCAAGCACCGGCGGAGTCGCGGGCCTCCTGGAACAAGGTGGCATCACGAACACCCACTCGGCCGCTACCGTGGTTTCTCCGCTCGGCAGGACCGGTGGTCTTGCCGGAACATCGAATGGCGGCCCCATCGTTGGATCGAGCGCGAGCGGTTCAGTCACAGCCGGCGGAGTAGCTGCTGGTGGTCTCGTCGGCTTGAACCACGGAATCATCCAAGAATCGTTCTCGACGAGTGACGTGTCTGGAACCGCCTATGTCGGCGGTCTCGTCGGCCTGGCAGAGGGGCCCTCGGACATCAGCGACTCCCATGCCACCGGCAACGTGCTGGGCAGTCAGTACGTCGGGGGCCTTTGCGGCAGGAACGGTGCGATCATCTCGACCAGCTACGCTACCGGCGACGTCGAGGGCGCCGAGGTCGTAGGGGGCCTCGTCGGATACCACCGACTGGTCACGGCTTCCATCACTCAGTCGTGGGCGTCGGGGGCTACCTCGACCAGTGGCGACGACGCTGGCGGCCTCGTCGGAGTGGTAGTAGGTCAGGTCGACGCGAGCCACGCCCGTGGTGTCGTCAGCGGCGCCAAGAATGTGGGCGGATTGGCTGGCAGAGTCGAAGTCGGTGCCGTGGTTCGAGACTGCGCCTCGACGTCCAGCAGCGTGAGCGGCGCGGCCAACGTGGGTGGACTGGTCGGCAATCTCGCTGGTGTCGCCGAACGTTGCTTCGCCACTGGAGACGTGACCGCTGACACCAAGGGTGGCGGTTTTGTCGGCGCGCAGTCCGGGAGCGCTATCGATAGCTATGCCACCGGCGGAGTCAGTGCCACCGTCACCAAGGCCGGCGGCTTCGCTGGCCAGCTGCGCCTCGAGGCTACTGTCGTGCGCGCGTACGCCGCGGGTGCCGTCACCGGCGCGTCTCCCCTCGGCGGATTCGCCGCGGAAATGATCGACGCCAGCAGTCTCGAAGACTGCCACTTCAACACGACCGAGAACCCGGGGCTGAACGCCGTCGGGAGCAACCCGGGCGCCGCTGGCGTCTCCGCACGTAGCGCGGGTGCGCTCCGTCAGCAAGGCACCTTCACCGGCTGGGACTTCGCAGACGTCTGGGGCATCCTCGAAGGCACCTCGTACCCCTTCCTGCGACCTGTCCCCAACTGCGCCAACGGCGGCTGCGGGCTCGGCTGTCCCTGCCCCGCCGGCGAGTGCACCACTCACGCCAACTGCGCCTTCGGCCAAGTCTGCGGCGAGAGCAACGGCGGCTACTTCGAGGAAGACCCCGACGCCGACGTCTGCTGGGATCCCCACTGCGAGACCAATGAGCGCGACCAACTCTGCGGCGACGCGGGGGCACCCTGTGGGAGCTGCTACGGCCTCAGCTGCGACGACGGCGGATGCGGACCCGAGTGCCCCTGCGACAGTGGCGAGGGCACCTGCAACAGCAACAGCGACTGCGAGGCCCCGGCCATCTGTGTGCAGGGGAATGGGCCGAGATATGGCCATGCCGCGGACGTCAGTGTGTGCGAGCACCCGCTCTGCTCGTCGTTGCCGCACGTCTTGGGTTGTGGATTCGAGGGTGCGCCTTGCGGCATCAAGTGTACCTCACGTACACCGTGCTCCGAGGGTTGTGCAGTCGGTGAAGCATGCGGTGTGGGTATGGGGCGGCTGTTTGGCGAGGTGGTTCGGGACGTGTGCGTCGACGTTGGTTGTCTGACCGATCCGGTGGGTACCGGATGCGGAACGCTGCAATCCGAGTGCGGCGTCTGCGACACATGCCAAGCCTCTTGCGACACCAAAGTGTGTGGCGGCAGCGCCGAGGACGGCTGTGGGGGCTACTGCACGGGATTCTGTGACGATCGCGAGCCTGGGTGTCAGCAGGATGGCGACTGCGGCCCTGGGTCTGCTTGTGTGATCGGTGGCGGGGCGCGTGTGGGGGAAGCAGCTGGTGCAAACGTGTGCTTACCCGTTCGGTGCGAGGCTCCAGAGGTTCAGGCGCCGGATTGCGGGACTACGGTGTCAGTGTGTGGCCTGTGCCCCACGTGCGAACCAGTATGTGGCGATCGTGAGTGCGGTCCGGATCCTCAGTGTGGGCTTCCGTGTGGGAGCGGCTGCGCTGCAGGCGAGTACTGTGCGACGGACGGCCACTGTGACGATCCCACATCCGAAAACGACGACCCGATTTCCGTGGACGATGGAACCGGGGGCACCCGCGACATCACACCGTTAGAACCGCCGACGGCAAATGATGGCATCGGAGCAACGCCCGGGGGATTCGCCGTGGATGCTCGAGGCAACGCTACGTACACCATTCCGCTCGAGGTGCCACCAGGGCGGGCCGGGCTGAAGCCGACATTAGCGCTCTCCTACTCGAGCGAGGCTGGCAACGATCTGCTCGGTCTCGGCTGGTCGATCCAAGGTCTCTCAGTGATCTCGCGCTGTCAGCGGACGTTCGCGCGGGATGGGGCGGCGGGGCCGATACGCAACGACTGGAGTGATGTCTTCTGCCTGGACGGGCAACGTTTGGTGCGGGTTCCGGAAAGTGTGAGAGGCCAGTTAGAATTCCGAACCGACGTAGATAGCTTTGCGAAGATCATCGCGTACGGCGAGGGTGGCAGCGGACCCAGTCGTTTCAAGGTATGGACTCGTGATGGCCGCATCCTGAGCTACGGGAGCAATGAGAACGCGCACGCCTATTCATCCATGGATGACCCAAAAGGAGTCCGAGCTTGGGGACTCGATCGTATGGAGGATCGCGCAGGGAATCGGATCGATATCTCGTACGAGAAGCACGGTGAGTCTGAGCGTGGAGCAACGGAAGAATTCTTGCCTTCGCAATACTCCTATGGTGGGAACGCCACTATACCCAACGATCGAAGCATCCGGTTCGTCTACGACCTCAGGCCCGAAGAGGACAGGATGCGAGGCTTCGCGCCGGGCGGTGCACCCATCGCTAGGAATCGGCGCGTGACGCGAGTCGAAGCCAGTGTCAGGGACACCATCACGAGGACGTACAACATAGGCTACGACCAAGCTCCCAATGGAGTAGTCCGGCTCATTTCCTTGCAGGAATGCCTCCCGCCTGCGTCGAACCCGAAATGCAAGGATGCGACCATCTTCGACTATCACTGGGAGTCGTTCGACTTCACCAGTGATACCGGTGCGAGCACATTTCCCGTGCCGCTGCTGCCGGGCGTCGTGCTCGACATCGACAACGATGGTGACCACGATCTCAAGGCTAGCGGTATCCACTACAATGGCGGGTTCCGTCCCTCCCTGAGTGCGAACGAACGCCAACTCGCGAAAATCGGCGCGGATGTGGTGTTGATGGCAACCGGGAACGGCTCGTGGAGCCTGCCGGCCAACATCGGCATCGATCTCTATGCGCAATTTACTGGAAAGAAGCGCACCGTATACATTCCTCCGGCGCTCTACCGTGCGACAAGCGATCCCACGAACCCTGTGGTGATCGAGGCGGCTTCGGAAGACGAAACCTGCGTCGACGCCAATCAACATTTTCCAGGCTCCACGGCCAGGGCCGCCGTGGACGTCGACGGGGACGGTGTCGACGAAGTGCGTGCACTCTGCAATTGGTCGAGCAACGCTGAGTGTATGTTTGTCGACCCGCTGTGGCCGGTTACGTCGTCGATCCCACTCACCTACTATCCGGAGTGGATGGTCGATTTGAACGGCGACGGCGTTTCCGACTACGTCCACTGCCTTTCCGCATTTGGACAATCCCTCGCCTATGCACTTCGAGATCCAGCTACCGGTCAGCTAGGCCCAGAATCTACGTTGGAGGTGCCCATAGCCGTGTGCCTGCCGTCTTGCGCGCGGGTATCGAAGGAGAACCCCTGGGTAACCATCGACGTCGACGGTGATGGCGTCAACAACCTTGCATTCTTCGATCCGGGAATTTCGCAGTGGGCGGAGCCCACGGGATGGTGGGCTTTGCACTACGAGAGCGGCCAGGCAGAGCTCCGCCCTGTGGACTCCCTCCCTGCTCCGTCGAGTGAGCATGATCTGCTAACACTGGACATAAACGGCGATGGATTTCGCGACATCGTCCAACTGAGCAGCGACTGGGAATCGGGCGATCCGTTCGAATCGCTGGTGAGCCTCAACACCACGAACGGCTTTCGACGTGACCAGCAGGTGGCAATTGGAGACATGTCCTTTGCAGGGTCGCATCTCAGCTGGACGTTCGACTTCGATCGCAATGGCAAGGAGGACATCCTCCATCCTGTGACGAGCAGCGGCATCTACGGATACTGGGTGTGGCGGCGCGCGGCGGGTAAGGGGCACAGCGAGCTGTTGACCAGCAGATTGGACATGCCAGAGTACTCCACTCCGAGCATGATGCTGGACATCAATGGGGACGGCGATCTCGATATCGTGGTGCCTTGGACTGATGGGCAGCTGCGCGTGTACTATGGCCATGGCAGGAAGAACAACCTACTGACGAAGGTGGTCGACGGTGTAGGTCGTCGCGTCGACGTAACGTACTCCGTTGAAACGCTCGAGGATCCCGAGTGCGTTTCGGAGTGGCCGATCCAGTGCTTACCCAAGTCACCACGACCGTTGGTTCGGTCGTTTAAGGAGGGACATGCGCCTGTTGATCAGCATCCCCTCGATCTGCTCGCTGACTCAGAGCGTCTGCGTGTTTACGGGTACTATTCACCGCGGGTCGGAGCAGCAGGTCATGGCTGGCAGGGATTCAGCAAAGTGCAATTCGACGACTTTCGCTGCACCAACAGCTGCGAAGTGGACCCAGTTCTCACCAGCTCCACCGTGCTCGAGTACGAGCCGGTTAGACCGATACCCATGGAGGGGGGGGTTGTGTACCCGTTTGCCGGAAAAGTTCATCGCAGCTTCGTCCGATCGCCGGTGGAGCGCTCGGAGATCGAGGATCCAGGCACGGTCGGCTTGTATGATCGCAAGATCAGCACATTCGATTGGGACCTAACTATGAGCGCAGATGGCCGACCCTTTGCGCACCTGCGCCAAGTGGTCACCACCACCAGCATTGGTGACGTAGACCCTGACTCTGGTGAGGTCGCGTCGTCAACAACGACGACGCGTGAGGTCGATGCATACGGTAACCTCGATCGCGAGGTCCGAAGCGGACTGTATTGGGGAGAGACCGTAGACCCCACGTTCCGACCGGCAGATCCCGAAAACTGGCTCATTTCGCTACCGGAGCGAGTCGAGTACACGTCCGATTACATCTACGCCCCTTCGAAGCTTCGAATTGTAGACTACACGTATGACGAAGGTCTGTTGGCTACCATCACCATTCAGCCTCACGACCCCGAGCTGAAGCTCACCGCAACACTCGGTCGAGATGAGCTAAAAAACGTCGATCACATCACCTACGAAGATACCGATCCGGAAACGAACGATCGCGAGCAGTACTTCGAATACGACGATCGCGGGATATTCCCGCTCGTAGGTTACGACAGTCGCCAGCTTGTGACGCAGTATCGCTACGACGAGCGGCATGGCCAAGTGACCCTGGTCGTTGATCCCAATGGCATCGAAACGAAGTACGCCTACGACGGTTTCGGTCGACTCAGGGAAGTCGTCGCCCCTGAGGGCCGCGTGGAGTTGGATTTCGAAGATGCCTCGGACATCGCTGATGCTACGTTGCCGACGCAGGCAAGCTACAAAGTGGTTCGCAGGGTAAATGGATTGCCCGAAAGCGAGACGGAGTACGATGCGTTTGGTCGAATCGGCAGAACCTTGACGCGTGGTTACGACAATAGCGTGGTTTTAACCGAGAACGTGTACCATGGCGGACTGCTCTTCCGCGCCACTCGACCCCACTTGTCGAGTGACGATCAAGGTTATACGGAGTACAGCTACGACGCAGCGAACCGCTTAATCAACGTACTGCACCCTGGCGGCGATGAGAGCGAGCAATGGTTCTATGCGAACAGTGCCAGCCTAGCGGGTGAATATTCGTATTGGATGGGGAGCTTCGATGCGCAAAACGTCGTCGCGCATCGGGGTCCTAACCTCGCGCTAGAGGTGCTCGTCACCAATGAAACAGGCAGTCCGGTTGCTAGCGTCGACGCGTTGGGTAATCGCACCAACTATCGACCAGGCGCATCCAATACCACGCAGCAGATAGCGATCGATGGGAACTTCACGGGTATTACCACTGACGCTTTCGGTCGGACTACGCACCTGAGCGATCCTGTCAGGGGCGAGAATGAATTCACATATTCCGCGTTCGGCGAAACGATCAAGCACGTCGACGGCAGCGGTGCGTCCCATGAGTATTTCTACGACGACGTGGGCCGTATGGAGCGGCTCGTGGATGCTGACGGCACCACCCTGTTTGCCTATGACGGCAGCGGACCCAACGAAATCGACCGCCTTGTAAGCGCTATAAGTCCCGACGGGCACGTGACCGAGTTTGACTACCAGCCTCCAGAAGGTGATCGGAACCGCGGGTTGCTTGAAGGCATTCACCGTACCTTCCAGGGTGAAACCTTCAGCGAAACGATCGAGTACGACGAGTCCTCTCGGATTATCGCGCACCAGTACCCCGCCGCTGCCGGCATTGGTTTCGGGGTCAGCTATCACTACAACGAGCAGCACGGTTATCTCGAAGAGATCCGCAACGCGACCAGCGGCGACGCATTCTGGACCTACGATGCGGCGTATCAAGGCTATCGGATTAAGCGAGACATCCTTGGGAATGGCACCAGAACGGAGCGCGCTTTCGAGCAACACACAGGAGAACTCCTGCGCATTCAGACTACCTCGCAAGATGTCCCTATCCACGACGTGTCGTACACCTACGAGAACTACAACGTAAGAACGCGAACCAATGAGCTTGATCCGACGAGTTTAGAAACGTTTCACCACGACGAACACGACCGGTTGCACTTGGTCGAGCGCGAAGGCCCTGATCTCGACTACGAGCTTGATGCCATCGGCAATCTGACAGCTCAGACTGGTGTCGGCGTCTACGAGTACTCTGGCCCCGATGCTGATGAAGGTTACCTGCTCCGAGGGGTCGATGGGGCGACGGACTACTTCTACGACGACAACGGCACAGCGATCCAGCGAACCGGACCGCTTGTGCACAATGGCGCTCAGCAAATCATTCCCAATGCTTTCGATCTTCCGAAAAGCGTCGAAATGAGTGGCGTCGGGCAAACCATCGACTTCGAGTACAGTGCTTTCGGCGAACGCGCTGCCAAACTCGGCCCGGTAGGTGCCAGCGGAAACACGCTGTATGTCGGTGAAAGCTATCGTCGCGAGCAGCTCGACCCCGACGTGGACGCGTTCCTGCACCACTACAGGGTCTTTGCGGGAAATCGCCAAGTCGCCCAGGTAACGCGTATCGAGATCAACGGCACCGTGCCTGCCGAGGCGGTGCGGTACTTGCATCACGACCTGGTTGGGTCTGTGGAAGTCATCACCGACGAGTCCGGCAACGTGGTGCACAGCCAGCGTTTCGACCCGTTCGGCAACACCGACAATCCAAGCTGGGCAAGCACCTTCATCCTGACCGGATTCACCGGCCACGAACACGACCCCGACCTCGGCCTCATCAACATGAAAGGCCGCCTGTACGACCCCGCCATCGGCCGCTTCATCAGCGCCGACCCCTACGTTCAATACCCCCTCTGGAGCCAAAGCCTCAACCGCTACAGCTACGGCTTCAACAATCCCATGAGTGGTTCCGACCCAAGCGGCTACGCCTGGGACGTGGACGGCTGGATGGACAAGGTCTTCGGCAACAGCACAGGTTGGGAAAGCGCCACGCTTCCCGCGTATCTCGGTCTCGTCACGCTCGGCGCTTCCGCCGGAGGCCTGGCCGCAAGCAACTTCGGCGGCGGAGTAGCGGGCATCGCCACCTCCGGCTCAGACTACGCCGGTCTCTACGACATGCCGAGCGAGTACACCGGGCCTGCGCCGATGGGCGCATTCGGTGGGTCCCAAGGGGGACTGTATAACGGCGGAGCGATGGCGCCAGCGCCCGGGCCCGATATGCGTGTAGCGCAAGCCGGGGGGCAGGACGTCCTGGGGCCTTTTGTCGTCACGGGGAATCAAGGGGATTTGCGTCCCGAGCAATT
>JAICQQ010000106.1 GCA_025937785.1 Polyangiaceae bacterium | reverse complement strand
CCTCGGCGCCTCGCAGCTCGTCGTACCCGAGCACCGGCGCCCGGCGCTCGGGCGCCCCGCGCTGCCGCACGTCGCAGTGCAGGACCGCGCTGCCTCGATGGGTCGCCCCGAGCACTCGCAGGTGTCCGTGCACGTCGGCGAACACGTGATCGGTCGCCCCGACCAGTCACACGTCGCCGTGCACGTCGGCGAACACGTGATCGGTCGACCCGAACAGTCACACGTCGCCGTGCACGTCGGCGAACAGCGGGCCACGGCTGCCACGCGGGGACGGCCCGAGCAATCGCAGGTGTCCGTGCACGTTGGCGAACACGTGATCGGTCGACCCGAACAGTCACACGTCGCCGTGCACGTCGGCGAGCAGCGGGCCGCCGCGGTAGGAGCTGGCGGCGTCACGCTGACGCGTTCGCGTGCGGGGCTCGGGTTGTTCCGCTGCTCGGGCTTTTTGATGCTGGCCTTGGCAGGCTTCTGCACGAAGTCCGCCTTCTGTTCGAGCTTGGTCACACAGAAGCGCACCGCGCTGCCAGCCAGTGATGCGCTCCCCGTACAACGGCCGTCCACTCCACACGCCGCATCGTCGCTGCACACGCGTGCACAGAAATCGGGGTCGCCCGCGAGCAGCTGCAGCCCTGCTGCGCAGCTCAGCGCCACTGGTTTGGGAGCTGCCGGTGTTTCCGAGACCAGGGCCCGCTCGGGGACCCAGCCGATCAACATCTCGCCGGGCTTCTGCGGGTTTTCGAAGACCACCAGGAACGAGTTGCCGCGCTGCGCGACCTTGGTGACTTCAGCACCCTTCGAGAGCACTACGAGCGCCTTGGGACTACCCGGCTCTTCGACCACGTTCGTGACCGCCGCCTTCAGCGGCACGGGATCTTGATCCTTCAGATCCTGTTCGTCGGCGAAGCGCGCGACCTGGTCGGCGTTGGCCGGAGTGACGTCGACGCGGGCGGTCACGCCGAGCGGTGTCGCCGAGGCCACTTGGCGCACCGCGGACTTGAACGCGTCGCGCGCACTGTCACAGCCCACCGCGGGAATGAGGAGGGCGGCCAACGACACGGCCAGCGCTCCCCGAACCATTCGAACCACCCATTGCTCCACAGGTTAGCGAGTCTAGACGGCAAACTCGACCCCGTAAAGCAAGCGCTTCGCGTTCCCGCCTGCACACGCTCGTCATCGACAAGCTTAACGTTCGAGTTAAGCATCCCAGTGACCGAGATAGTCTCAAGCTCGAACGCTCTGATTTGCGTTCGGAAGCTGCCTCCACATGAGCCCGGGGGACCTGGCCAGCGCCCCACGAGCGCTGCCGAGATCCCCGGGGCCCCGCGTCAGGCGGCGCGCGTGTCTCGACGTGGGACGGAGGCTGCACGCTCGAGTTCCAGGCGCATCCGCACGGGCGAAATCGCCCGAGGCCTCTCGGCTGCGCGAGCATTTATCAGCGCTTCCGCCAGGCTTCGCTGACCCGCCCGGGTAGCGGCCTCGATCAGCGTCCAGTCGAGGAGGTCCCGTTGCGCGTTGCTACCGCCGAAGCGGTGAGCATACGGCCGAATCGGGAACAGCGCATCGACGGTGGCCGCGTACTCGCCCCGAGCGAACGCGACCAAACCACGACAAGCAGGGAGCCCGACCTCGCGCGTGATCACGGCGTTGTCGGAACTGCCTCGCGCCGTGCGCGTGGTCGACGCGAGCACGCGCGCGACATCCGCCTCGCTGCCGGCACCCGCGTACGCCATCAGCGCGTGCACGTCGTTGAACGCGTAGAACTCTTCCTCTTCGACGCGGCGCCAAGCGTGTGCCAGCTCCACGAAGCGATCGCCGACGTCGATCGAGCGCAGCTCGAGCCGCCACAAAAGCGCGCTCGCGTCGACCAAGTCGAGGTTCACTTCGCTCTTGCTCGCTCGGATCTGTCGGTCGTAGATGTCCAGCACCGCGTCCGGATCACCGATTTCGAGCGTACTCAGCGCCAGGTGCCACCAGTTGTGAATCGCGAACAGGTTTTCTGACGCCCAGTCGTCGACCCGCGCTCGTAAGCTCTGAATGTTGAGCACGGGCTCGCCCCGCATTTCGTGTACGTGCGCCAGCGCGTGCACCGCCCACGGATCGCGCCGATTCGAGTCGAGCGCGCGCAGGGCCACCTGCTCGGCCCGCTCGAACTGGTGATTTTCCTCCAGACCGAACGCGTGCATGCCCAGCAGGTACGAAGTGCTGAAGTCGGCTGGACCGTAGTGCGGCAGCACCGCAGCTACGTGGTCGCGCAGCCAGCTGGTGCGACCAAGATAGAAGTTACACAAGTGAGCTACTTGAACCGCGAAAGCATCGCGAGGGTACTCGAGCGCAAGCCGGTTGTACGCCGTGCAAGCGGCCTCGAAGGCTCCGCCGAGCCAGGCCTCGGCGGCGGCGACATGAGCCCGCTCACGCTCCGTGCCGATGCCGCGAGCGATGAGCGCCTTGGCTCGGGAAACGGTTTCCCCTAGAGCTCCCAGCGCACGCTTTTCGCTGCTCACCACGAACAGCCCGGCACGGAACGCGTGTCCCATCAAGAAATCGGGCTCGTCCGCGAGCGCTCGGTCGATCGCCGCGAGTGGGTCCGCGTAGTAACCATGGAACAGGCCGAGCGCCCGCTCGTAGTGCTCCACGGTCGCTGTGCGGGCCGCCGAAATCGAAACTCCTCGTTCGTCACGCAGTGTCATCTAGCTATCTCCTCGTAGGGTGAGTAGACGCGCCGGGTACCAAGCCCCGGACGCCGACTGGCTTCGGAGTGGGGGCGTTACAATCGACGGAACATTGTTCCTTGCTATTTTCATTCGTGCTTTCCAATGGTTACAAACCCAACGCGGCGCCTGACGCGCTCCGGTGCGCGCCGGCAACGCTGCCACGGCTGCCCGGCCCCCCGGAGCGCAAGCCCCCCCGCTTGACCCGGCTCCGCGCGAACGCTACTCGAATCGAGCATGAGCGTTCCCTTCTGGCTGGTATTCGGGGCTGGCTCGCTGCTCTTGGTACCCACCAGCGTCTACTTCGTGGAGTGCCTGAGCGCGGTCGTGTCGAAGGGAAAGCCGTTGCCCGAGCTCGGCCGGCGGCCGCGGCTGTGCGTGATGGTGCCGGCGCACAACGAGGCGGCCGGCATCACCGCGACCGTCGAGGGCATCCGCCGCCAGCTCGCCCCAGACGACCGCTTGCTGGTCATCGCGGACAACTGCAGCGACTCCACTGCCGATCGGGCACGCGCGGCCGGCGCCGATGTGCTCGAACGGTTTCACTCCAGCGAGCGCGGGAAGGGTTACGCGATTTCGTTCGGCCTGGCCGAGCTCGAAAGTGATCCTCCGGAGGTGGTGGTGCTGGTCGACGCCGACTGCAGCTTGTCCGAGGGCGCCATCGACGTGCTCAGCAGGTTGGCTCTCTCCGAGCAACGCCCGATTCAAGCCGAGTACTTGCTGACCGCGCCGGAAGCGCCGTCGCCGCTGTCGAGCATTTCGGCTTTGGCGCTGATCGTGCGCAACCGCGTGCGCCCGCTAGGCCTGCACGTCTTCGATCTGCCGTGTCACCTGACGGGCACCGGCATGGCGTTCCCTTGGGACCTGCTCCGAAACACACCAGCCCTCGGCGACAATCTGGTCGAGGACTTGGTGATGGGGCTCGACATGGCGGTGGCGGGACACCCTCCCCGCTTCTGTCCGCAGGCCCAGGTGCGTTCGGTACTCCCGGACGCGAAGCGAGCAGCCACCTCTCAACGGACCCGTTGGGAGCATGGTCAGCTCGCCACGCTCGTGAGCCGAGGCCCCCGGCTACTCCGCGAAAGTGTGCGGCAACGGCGGCCGGAGCTGGCAGCGCTGGCGCTCGACTTGATGGTGCCTCCGCTTGCGCTGTTGGTGAGCGCGCTCGGGGCCGCGGCGCTCTCGAGCGGGGCGGTGGGCTTGGTGCTGCGCAAGCCGCTGATCGCGATGCTGCCCGCGCTGACCGGTCTGGGCATGGTGGGGTCGGCAACGGTAGGCGCATGGGCGCGTTTCGCGCGCGACGCCGTCCCGTTTCGCGTGCTGATCATGACCCCCGCCTACGTCGCCTGGAAGATCCCGATGTACGTCGCGCTCGCGGTACGCGGCAAGCAGAAGAGCTGGATCAGAACCGAGCGCGAAGCCCAGGCAACCGCCGCCGACACCAACCAATCGCCGGCGAACGGCACGAGCCGCAGCAACGGCGCCCCCGCCCGCGCCTGAGCCAGCGCCGTGGACTCCCCTCGCCCTACCCCACAGAGCCCGAGTGAACGAGCCGAAGAAGCGGCCACGACCACGCTGAAAGAGTACGCGGGTCGCACGCTCGACAACCGCTACCAGCTGATCCGCATCTTGGGGCGCGGCGGGATGGGATCGGTGTTCTTGGCCAAGCACGCCGTGATCGGCAAGCCGCTGGCGGTGAAGATCCTCGACGCCCACCGCATGAGCGAGAAGCGCGAATACAGCCGCTTGTTCCGCGAAGCCCAGACGGCCGCCGCGATCGGACACCCGAACATCATCGACGTGCTCGATGTCGGTGTCGCGCCCGAAGGGCATCCCTATTTGGTCATGGAGTACCTCGACGGCGAAGACGTCGCGAGCATCTTGCGCCGCGTGGACGCGATTTCACTGCCGGCGGCCTGCGCGATCATCGAGCCGGTGTTGCTGGCGCTTTCAGCCGCGCACGCGCGCAGCATCGTGCACCGGGACATCAAGCCCGCGAACATCTTCGTGGTGCGCCGCAAGGACAGTCCGCCCACGGTGAAGCTCATCGATTTCGGCATCGCCAAGGAACTTGGCCCCTCCTCACGCTCGAAGCTCACGCTACCCGGAGCGCTGCTCGGTACGCCTTCGTACATGCCCCCGGAGCAGGCAACCGGGGTCGAAGACGTGGATACGCGCGCGGACATCTACGGCGTGGGCATCACGCTGTACGAAATGGTCACTCACAAGCTCCCGTTCGACGGCGCCAACTACAACGAGACGCTCTACCGCATCGTTACGGACGAAGCCCCCCCGCCGGTGTCACCGCTCGAAGAGCTCCCCGAAGAGCTCGTCAGGATCCTGCGGGTGGCGATGCACAAGGACCCCGAGGAACGTTTCCAGACAGCGATCGACATGCTCGACGCTTTGAAGGGGCTCGAGGCCTGGCCGCAGCGCGCGGCTGCGTTCGACGAGTTGGCGCAAAGTCTGCGGGTCCGTGATGTGGAGGCGCCGATCGCGACCACGCAGCTGTCGCCAGAGTCTCCGGTGGCCCGGCCTCGTCAGCGCGAAGGCGCGCGCCCCCCCGACTTCGTGGAAACCGTCGCCGACGGCGCCAGCCTTCAGCCCCGAGACAGCATCACGCGCGCGGGCGCGCCGTGGCTGCTCGGAGTCGCAGTGGCCGTTTCGTTCGCAGCGCTCGTTTTCTTCGTGGTCTGGCTGCGCGACAGCCCCGTAAACCCAGGCGCGACACCCGCCACCCCCGAGCGCGCCCCAGCCAGCGCGCGCGAGGTCGCGATCCACGTGGTAGGCGCACCGCCCGGCGCCAGTGTCAACTACGACGGTGCCGAGATTTCGGGCAATCCGTTTCGCGTGGAGCCGACGAACACGGTCATGCAGATCCGCGTCGAGCACCCGGGCTACGAGCCGTTCGTGGCAACCGTGGTACCGATCCGTGACACGACGGTGCGTGTGAGCATGCGACCTGCCGCGGCTCCTCAGCCAGCGTCCGTGCTTTCCGTCGCGCCGCCGCCCACTGAAAAACCCCCGCCACGGACCGGTCCCAGCTCGAGACCCCCACACAAGCCCTTGAAGCCTGGTGAGGTCCGCGAGAGCGGACGGGGTACTTTTTACACGGAAAAGTTCGAGTAGCGGCTCGTCGGGCCTCCACGCTACACTGCCCGCCGCATGAAATCTTACGCATGCGCTTGGCCGCTAGCGGTCTGCTTGTGGCTCGCGCCCGGTCTCGCCCTGGCCGATGCCAAAGCCGACGCGGAAAAGCAGTTTCGCGCGGGCGTATCCCTACAAAAAGTCGAGGATTTCGAGGCCGCGATCTCGGCCTTCGAGGCGTCGCTGCGCCTCTACCCGACCAAGGGTGCCTGGTTCAATCTCGCCAACTGCTTGCGCGCCACCCACCGTTACCCCGAAGCGCTGAGCGCGCTCCAAAGCCTGGAACGGGACTTCGGTGCGGAACTGCAAGATCCGCTGCGCTCGACGGTAGAAATGCAGGTGGCCGAACTCAAGAACCTGACGGCCACGATCACGATCGAGATCGATCAGCCTGGCGCTGAAATCGCGATCGACGGGCGACCGATCGGCAGCTCGCCCCTCTCGGACCCAGTCCGGGTTGGTCTGGGCGATCACGAGGTGCGTGCGACGCTCGCGGGGTTCGAACCAGCCGTGGCGCACGTCAACCTCGGCCCCGCGCAAGCGGCGACCATGAAGCTCTCGCTCCGCGCGCCCGGGACCGCGCCCGCGCCCGCCGCCGCCACGCCTCCCCCCACGCAGCCCCCCGCCGTCGCGGCCTTGGCGCCACCGAGCCAGACGCCTCCAGCGGGCGAAGCGGGCGGCAGCGGTCTCGCCACCGCCGGCCTGATCAGCGCTGGAGCCGGCGCGCTGCTGTTGGCAGGAGGCGCGGTGACCGGCATCTGGGCACTTTCGATCGACGGTGACCTCGAAAGCTCATGCGTCGACGGCCATTGCCCGAAGCATCGGGCCAGCGACATCGATCGGCTCGAAAGCCTCACTACCGCGACGAACGTGCTCCTTGGCGTGGGTGCGGCGGTCAGCGTGGGCGGGCTGGCGCTGTGGCTCTTCGGCGACTCGAGCGAATCGCCGAGCGCAACGCCGGCGGCGAACCGTCGCGACGTCGCGCTCACCGCGCGCCGGGGCTTCGTCGGGGCAAGCCTGACGAGCAGGTTCTGACATGTGGCGCGTCGTCTCGGGTTCGGCCTGCTTGTGCGCAGCACTCGGTTGCCAGGCGTTCGTCGGTGACTACAGCGCGGATCTCGAGGAAGAGGCCTTGCTGAGTAGCTCGGAGTTATGCGCCCTCGACAGCAAGTTCTCGTTCGAGCTGCAGCTCGATTCGGACGCAGCCAAGGACACGCTAGAAGCCTACTACGAGGCCGCAAACCCGGGACTGGTAGAGCACCTCGCCGCGATTGCCCAAAAGTTCGCGAACGGCGAGCCCGAGGGTGGCGTGACCTACCTGCAAGGCGCTTCCGGAGTGGGTAAGTCGTTCGTCACGAGCAGCCTCACCGGAGCCTTCGACGACGACGAGCAGTGCAGCGTCGAGTTCGCCGATCTCTTCGCAGCCAGCGTGGAAGCTCGCGGCTTCGAAGTCGAGTCACGCCCAGATCTGGCCACCACGAATCGGGCGCACGTGTTCAACGAATTGCCCACCCTGAGCGCGCCAGCGGACTTCGACATCGAGGTACTGCTCGAGGCGATCGGGTGCTTCGACGACGGTGTGCTGCGGCCGCTGGTCGTGCTCGACGGCATCGACGAGATCCACGAAAACACCGCACGGCTGCTGCTGGAAAGAGTCGATGACTACATCCTCGGACGCGATGAAGAGACGCTGCGCTTCGTCCATTTCTTGATCAGCGGACGCCCGGAAGGCTTCGCGTCGTGGCTCACGACCTCCGAACGTTCGTCGAAGAACACCAAGATCGAGACGCAGTACGACCTCACAGGGCCGAAGTACGTGACCGGCGGCGACCTGGCGTTTCGCGTGGAAAGCTACCTCGAATTTGCGCTCGGGGACAGCTTCACCGAAGAACGTCTAGCCGAGTACACCGAGAACTTTCTCGACGCGATGTCGCAGCATCCCTTCCTGCGCTACACGACCAGCAATCTGGCGTTCGGCAACCTGGTGATCGACCAGAGCGCGCCGGGTCTCGACCGTTCGGAACGCGCGCTCAAGGCTCGCTTGTTCGAAGGCATCCTCGCGCGCAACGTCGAAACGCATGGACGCCCGGGTGCAGGCACCGAACTCGACGGGACCTATCGGCGCATCCTGGAAGACATCGCGGCAAAGTACACCGACGTGGACGACCAAGGGCGCTTCAGCGTCGCATCCACGGACACCGTCGAGTGTTTCAGCGACGACGGCGAATCCCTGGGGCGCGTGCGTGTGAGCGACGTCTTGAATCGCAGCGGCGTCGCATTGCTGACGGATCCGCGCATCGGTCGTTATCACTTCGAGCCCTTCTGGCTACATGCCCACCTCGTCGAGCGGCGAAACCAACGCCTGGACGCACGCTATACCTACGAGACCTGCGAGTAGCCGCGCGCTCGGGCAGGCCCGCTCGTTGAGTGTCGTGCCCGAGAAGACCTTCCTGCACGGTCAGGGATCGGCGTCGGGAAAGACGGCGCGCGCCGGCGCCCCAGGTGCCACCGGAATGGACAGCGGTGCCTTCGGCGGGTCGGGGGGGCGTGGGCGCGGTGCAGGCTCGGCCTCGGCACTCGCCTTCGGCTTCGAAGCCGCCAGCGCATAACGCGCTTCGACGACTTCTTCCTCGGAGCGCGGCGCGTCGGCGACCAAGTCCGCCACGGAGTCACCCACGTGGTCGAGCTCTGCCTGGAGTGCCTGGTCGGCGCCGGGGGTATCGTTCGCGATCGGACCGCCCAGGGCTGGAGCGACGGGCACGGGCACCGGCCAGAGCGGGCCTCGCGCGGCCCCCCGCCGGCTGGCGGCCGAGGACTCGGCTTCGTCTCGCAATATCGGCGCCACGTTGGGAGCGTCCGTCACCGGGGTGACGACGGGGCCTTCATTCAGCGGATGCCCCGGCGGACTCTCGCTGCCCGGCAACATCGATACAGCGGCGGCCCCGCTCGCCGTGGACCCCGCGCCGAACTCGGCGCGACTGACGAAGTATCCCGCGATACCCAGCAAACAGCCGGCGGCCACCCCGACACCGAGGCGCCAGTTTGCAGCAGAGGGGCGCGCTATCTGTGCGGGGGCAAGGCTATCAGCAAGGCCCAGCTCGCCACCGCTCCGCAAACCCAGCGTGTCGGAGCCACGCTCGGGCACGCGCAGCGACGGCACGATCGGTGCCGGCTCGAACGCAGACAGAGCAAGCGCCAGCTCTTGCGCGTCGGTGAAACGGGCCGCCGGTGCCTTCGCGAGGCAGCGCAGAACGACGGCTTCGAGCGCCGCGGCGACCTCTGGCCGCGCTCGTCTGAGCGACGGTGGCGGCGCGGTCACTACGGCGGAGCAGATCGCGTGGGGGGTGTCGCCGCCGAAAGGGACGCTGCCCGTCAACAGTTCGTACAGCACGACCCCCAGCGACCAGATATCCGCGCGGTGATCGATGACGGTGCCAGGCAGTAACTGTTCGGGTGCCATGTACTCGGGGGAGCCCGGACCGGGCTCGTGTGAGCCGTAGCCTCCGTCCGCTCCCCGGCGCGCCGAAATCCCGAAATCGATGACCTTGAGGACGCTCGAACCCTTTTCGGATTCGGCCAGAAATAGGTTTTCGGGCTTGAGATCGCGGTGCACGATGCCCTTGGCATGTGCTTCCGAGACTGCCTCGCAGGCCTCGCGCACGAGTTGCACCGCAAGCGTCACCGGCATCTGCTGCTGTTCGCTGAGCAACGTGCGAAGGTCGCGGCCCTTCAGCAACTCCATCACGATGAACGGGGTACCGTCTTCGATCCCTGCGTCCAGCACCTGAGCGACGTGCGGGCCCCGCAGCTGCGCCAAAGCGCGCGCCTCCTCGATGAAGCGCTTGACGGCGTCGGCGTTGTCGATCAGGTCTTTCTGGATCACCTTGATGGCGACCGGCTGATCCAGCGTCACGTGCCAACCGGCGTACACGATACCCATGCCACCTTCGGCCAAGCGCCTATCGAGCCGGTAGCGCCCCGCGATGTTGGGACGACTGATGGGCCCGGAGCTCGGCGGGACGCCTTCGCCTTCGTAGCCGAAGCTGATCGCGACGTGCGGCTCGATCTCTTCCGTGCCCGAAGCGGCACGCTGCGCACTGGACCTGTCAGCGACCGCTGGCGGCGCAGGTGGAGACGGTCGAGTTTCGCTGGTACCACCGCTCGGCAGGGGCGCCTCTGGCGCCGGCGCGGGGACGGACTCCGTACGAGCTTCGGGTTGAAGCGCAGATTTCCCCCTGGTTGCGGATTCCCCGGAGGGACCTCCAGCATCGGGAGCTTTGGGGCTCTCGGAGTCGCGAGCCTCGTGGTTGCGCGAACCCATCGGACTAATATTAACTGCTCTTATAATTAAGCGACGACAAAACCTCGCAGTACGAAGATAGCGCACAGTGTAATCGGGGCAACCTGGGCGCGACTCGGCGGCAGCGCCGGGCGGCGCCGCACCCTCCTCCTCCTCCTCCTCCTCCCCCGCCCCGGCGCTCAGGCCGTGGGCGCCGTCCGCCCTGGGTCACGGCTGGCGACGCTGTATCGACGCGAGAATCGCGCATGGAAGGGCACGGATTGATTGTCAACTGCCGCAAACACTCGTCATACGGGCAGCCCGAGACCCTGAGCGGTAGAAGGAGTTTCGCACGATAGCGGAACTATTTTTGGTTGGGTTTCCTGCCTGACCCCCCGGTAGCCATCTCACGGTTGGCTGCAGTCCTGGTACTTCACGTCCTTGGCCTCCTTGGCACAGCGCTCCGTGCACGCGTCGAAGTAGCGTTTTAGTGCCGGGACGGACCGGATTGCCTCGGCCCGCTTGCCCGCCCCCTTGCCGCCAGCTGCCCGCCAGACCCGGAACTTACCGTCCACCAGCGGGTCATGCTCGACGCAATGCGTGCCGCACGCATGAGCCAGAGCCTGCGTCTGGTCCGGACCTTCCCCGGTGATGGGTCGATCGGCGAACGTGAGCGTCACCCGACACGGCGTCGCCTTCTTGCAGTGAACGACAGCGCTCGCACCGAGCAGCGCGACCACCCCGAGCGCCGCGACACGAACCTGCTGCTTCGCCATCCGCTTCGAAGTAGCCGCCCTCGAGCCGGCAGGCAAGGGTTCCCGCGCGGCAGACCCGCACAAACGCCCCGACCGATGCAGAAGCTGTACTCGTCCGCGACGACTCGATAGGGTCCCGCCGTGTCCATCATCGATGCCAAAGACCTGTTCAAGGCCTACGGGGCGCGCAGTCTGCTCTCGGGCGCGAACCTGACCATCCAGAGCGGCGAGCGCGTCGGGGTGGTGGGCTTGAACGGCGCTGGCAAGAGCACTCTGGCGCGAATTCTGGCGGGCCTGGAGCCACCCGACGCGGGTTCGGTCTCGCGTCAACGCGGAGCCACCGTGCAGTACCTCGCCCAGACGCCGGTCTTCGAAGGGGATCCCACGGCGGAAGAGTGCGTGACGGCGGGGCTCGGTGAGTGGCACCGCGCCGCAGAACGCCACGCGGAGCTCAGCCGGCGCCTCGCCACCGAACCGCGGCCCGAGCTCCTCGAAGAGCAGTCCCGGGCGGCCGAGGACGTCGAACGGTTGGGCGGATGGGATCAGCAACACCGCGTGCGCACGCTCCTGGGACAGCTCGGCGTGCAGCGTGCGTCCGCACCGCTGTCGACGCTGAGCGGCGGCGAACAACGTCGGGTCGCGCTGGCACAGGTCTTGGTGGCTGCCCCTAGCCTCGCCATCCTCGACGAGCCCACGAATCACCTCGACGCCGAGACCATCGAATGGCTCGAGCAGTACCTGCTGAACGAGTACCCCGGGGCGCTGTTGCTCGTCACGCACGACCGCTACCTGTTGAACCGAGTCGCCACCCGCACGCTCGAAGTGAGCGAAGGGCAGGTGTACAGCTACGACGGCGGCTACGAGCTGTACCTGGAGCAGAAAGCCGAACGCATGGCGCACGCCGAACGCACCGAGCGCAACCGGCAGAACTTCTTGCGCACAGAGCTCGAGTGGCTGCGGCGCCAACCCAAAGCGCGTGGCACCAAACAAAAGGCGCGCATCGAACGCGCCGAGCAAGCCTTGGGTGCACGCGCTCCGAAAGCCGAAAAGAGCTTCACCTTCGAGGTGGACGTCGCGCGCCAGGGCAAGCGCCTACTCGAGCTTTCGAACCTCACCTTGGCGATCGAAGACAAAGTCCTGGTGAGCGCGCTCGACCTGATCGTGACCCAGGGCGAGCGCATCGGCATCATCGGTAGAAACGGCACCGGCAAGACCACGCTGCTGCGCGCGATCGTGGGGCAATTGGCGCCGACGAGCGGGAGTGTCGTGCTCGGCCAGACCACGCGCATCGCCTACTTCGACCAAGGGCGCAGCGACCTCGATCCGAAGCTCTCGGTATTCGACAACGTGGTAGGCGACCAGCCGCAGATCGAGTTCGGCGGGCAAGCGCTGGAGCCGTACGCCTACCTCGAACGCTTTGGATTTGGCAGCAAGGACTATCGCCAAAAGGTGGGCTCACTGTCGGGCGGCGAGCGAGCACGAGTAGCGCTGGCTCGACTGCTCAGGCGCTCTGCCAACTTGATCATTCTCGACGAACCCACGAACGACCTCGACGTGGCCAGCCTGGGTGCGCTGGAAGATCTGCTGGTCGAGTTTTCGGTGAGCGCGCTGTGCGTCACCCACGATCGCTGGTTTCTCGATCGCGTGGCCAGCTCGATTCTCGCGTTCGAGGGCGAAGGAAAAGTCGTGCGCTACGCAGGCAACTACCAGGCGCTGGCGGAGCAGCGCCAACCCGCCGCAAAGGCGCTCGACGAAACACGCCGGCTTGGCGAGAGCGAGACGCGCGAACGCAAGAAGAAGAAAGGCCTGACCTGGTCCGAAACGCGCGAATTGGAAGGCCTGCTCGATCGCATCGACCAGGCCGAGTCCGAGGTCGCGCGGTTGAGCGAAACGCTAGCTGCCCCGGAAACCTACCAGCGCTCCGCTGCGGACATCGTGGCTTTGAACACCGCGCTCGACACAGCCAAGGCCAGCGTGGAGCAACTCACCGCGCGCTGGGAAGAGCTGGAAACCAAACGTTCCGAACTCGATCCCTGACGAATTTTCCCGGGCCGGAAGCTGCACTTGCGCGTACGTGCTGATCACCACGCTGGCTGGCTCCAGCTGCCTGTTGCACGCGGGTCGAGGTACTACTGGATCATGACGGCGTCTCAAGACTCTTCCAAGGTGCACTGGTTGCTCGCCAAGGGGCTAGGCCCCACGGGCGATACCAGCAGCGCCGTTGACCGGTCGAGAAAGCTCAAGCTGCGCCTGCTCGTCGCCAGCATCGTCGGGTTTTGCACGGCGCTCACGCTGCTGGGCGCGGTGCTCAGCTGGGTGAACCACTGAGCTTTTGAACCCACTGCGCTGGGTGAACCACTGCGCTGGGTGAACCACTGCGCTGGGTGAACCCACTGCGCGCTCCCACCCCTCAGTCCTCGATCGTCGAGTTGGTGATCAGCTGCTCGGTGTCTTCGTGCATCGAAATGCCGGGCAACACGTTCCAGCCCCCACCGCTGTTGTTGCGAATGGTCGAGTCCTCGATCTGCAGCGTGCCATCGTGGTTGTTGCTGACGAAGAAGATGGCGCTGCCATAGGCGTTCACGCTGTTATTTTCGAGGCTGCTACAAGCGAGCGACAGGGTGAGTGTGTTGCCGTCGTTGTAGATGGCGCCGCCGCTGCCGCCACCGACGGTCCCCGCTTCCGCTGGGTTGCCGCCGTTTCCGAGCGCGCGATTGTGACTGAACACGCTGTTGATGATGGTCCAATTCACGCCAATGCTGCTGATTCCGCCGCCATTGGCGCCGCTGTTGCCGAGATCTTCGGCCCCACCGAAGGTGCTGTTGACCACGTAGACCGGCTGCTGATCGAACTGACTCAAAACACGGATCGCGCCGCCGCCGACGTCGGGTCCTGCCTCCGCGCAGGTATTGTTGAAGAAACGCGAGTTGATGACCTTGAACCGGCCACCCCGCACCCAAACGGCGCCACCACCGTCGTACTCCGCTTCGTTCCTGGAATTCGCATCGATGAGCGTCAGGTTCTGCAGCGTCAGTCGCGGGTGATCCTGGTTGTCGCAGTGATCGGTGGTCCAGTGCTGCTCTTCGTCGCACGTGTTCATGTAGAGGATGCGTGTGGCGCCGCCACCGCTGAGCGTGACGGTGCCACCACCATCGATGACGATCGTGTCCGCCGCATCATTGAAGACCTTCGCAGGCCGGTCGAGCGTGATCGTGTGAGGTTCGCTGCCGCAATCGAAGCGGATCACCCCCCCCTGGGCCACGGCGTCGATGAACGCGTCGCCCGTGCAGCTTTCGGGGACTCCGTCGCCCACCACGTGGTCGGGGTTCGACGAATCCTCGAGCCCGGCTTCGGCCGGGATGCTGCAGGTTGCGTCCGGGTTGCCCGCAGGGGGACCGTCTTCGGGATCGGTCAGCGGGTTTTCGACCTCGACGCCGCCCGTGTTCGAGCTGGTCTCCGCGCTCGAGTCGCCTCCGGAGCTGCCCCCCGTTCCGGAAGTATCGCCACGCGAGCCGTTGTTGGACGAGCTGTCGTTGCTCGAGTCGTTGCTCGTGTCCGAGCCACCCGAGCCATCGCCATTGCCGCTCGCGCTCGAGTTCGCTCCATTCGAGTCCGCATCGCCCGATTCGTTCGTGCCCGCCCGGTCGCTACACGCGCCGCACGCAAGCGCAAGCCCCACCACCACCGCCGCCTCGACGCCACTGGGTCTTTTCATGATCACGCTCTCGCACGAGTTCGCCCAGTAAGTGTCCTCAGCGGAGCACCGTGGTTCAACGATAATGCAAGCGCCGACCTCATGTGTGTCTCACACAGCAATCGAGTGTCCCCCCGCTGCGCACCCTGTGAGCGCCGGGTCGGTAGCGTCGGGTGGGGCCCGGGGCGACTGCCCTGGTGTCGAGAGGCCCCGTCGAGGTTAGGATCCCCGGTTCACCCCTGGGATCCCGACATAACGTGCGCGGCGGCCTCCGCCAAGCGCCCCACGCCGAGACCTTCGACGCTGCGCGCGGCGGCCCACTGCGCTCGCGCGATCGCCGTCGCGCGGTCGTCGCCCCGCTGGCGCCGGAGCGTGTACACGACTCCGAAGACGTCTCCGGCGCCTGTCGGATCGAGAGCAAGGGCTGCGGGCGCCGGCGAATGCTGCGCGGATCCGGCGGAAAAGCAGGTGACGCCGCGCGCACCGCGCGTTACCAGCACTGCACGCTCTGCGGAAGAAAGTTCGCGCGCGAGCGCGTCTGCAGCTTCGTGGTCCTCCTCGGAAAGCACCAGGTCCGCGCGTTCGGGCAGTCGCCAGAGCACGCTGGGTTCGGCGCTCTTGACCTCACCCTGCGCATCGAGCGCTCGCAGCCAGCCCTGGACTCCGAGCACGAGCCGCACGGCGCCGAGCTCGCGCAGGTGCTCCGGCCTCACCTCGCCCACGACAGGGCCCACGTACATCGCGGGCGCGGCAACCGCCCTCAGGGTAGCCAGCGACAGCGGTTCGGCGCTTGCCCGTACCCAAAGCCGTCGCCGGGGCCCTGCATAGCTCAGCTCGAACGTCGTCGCGAGCGCGCTCGGCTGCCGCACCAGGCGGATCCTCGGATGCACGAGGGGCGCCAGCAAAGCCGGGTCGTCCGGCGCCGAGGTGGCCAGCGTTACATCGACCTCGAGGGCGGCAGCGGCCAGCGCGCCGTAGGCGGCCGCACCCCCGATCCGCTCGCCGCTTGCGAGCAGATCGCGCGTCACGTGACCCGCGACCCCGAGTTCACTCATGCACTCCCCTCGGGCGCCGCCCTCGTCAGGAGCCCCGCGTTCGTCAGGAGCGGGGTGTATTCGAAGTAGTCGAAGTCGGCGGGGGGCGTATCCGCACCGCCGCTCACGAACATGCCGAAGTAGGCTCCCGTGAAGCCCCCTGTCACCTCTGAAGCGAGCGGCTGGCTCGGCAGACGCCCCAGGGCGTGCCGCACGCCGGCGCCGTCGCCCGCGAAAAACTCGTAATGGCTCGCCCCGGTCTCCAGCATGAGTTCGACCCCGGGTGAGGACCACTCGAGCCTGGCCACCGTGCTCGACTCACCCTGCACCCGGCTCTGGAGCTGAAGTTCGAGCCCCCGCGGCGTGGACGTCAGCATCAAGTCGTAGTGGTTGTTTTCGTCAGCACGCACGACCAAGCCCGCGCGCTGGCCGTGAGCAGTGGGCGAGAACTCGAGGGCACTGCGCACACGGCAGGCGTAGTGGAGTTGCCGCCGACCTACGAACGCTACCGGACCCTCGTCATCCAAGGTCCAAGCGTTGGCACGCAAGCGCAACCAACCGGGACGCGCCCCCAACGCGAAGGTCGTCGGGCGCGGACTGCGCAGGAAGTTCCAGTCCGGCGCCAGGGTAGCTGCGTCGAAGTCGTCACGAACAGGGCTGGCAGCGTACGACTCCAACGCCACTCGTGGCGCCCCCCCGGGGAGCGCGGGCACGCTCAGCGTCGGCTCGATGGGGCGGCCCTGGTTGACGACGGGCCAGCCCGCGGCATCCCAGTGTACGGGAGCGAGGAAGGTTTCGCGCCCTAGATGGTGGTGAGCTCCGTCCCAAGGTCGAATGCCGAGAAGTACCAACCACCAAGCCCCCTCTTGGTCCTGCACCAGATCGGCGTGCCCGGTCGCTTGCACCGGCAGCTGGCGCTGCTCTGCGTGCGTGAGAATGGGGTTTCGCGGGCACGGCTCGAAGGGACCCCACGGCGAGTCTGACCGAGCGATCGTGACGGCGTGCTGGTAGCTGGTCCCGCCTTCCGCGATCAGCAGGTAGTAGCGGCCACCGATCTTGTACAGGTGCGGCCCCTCGGGCCAGACGCCGCCGGTGCCATTCCAGATCGGGCGCGCCACGTCACGCAGGCGACCCGTCTCGAGCTCGATTTCCGCCTGAAATACAGCGCCGTGCCGGCCGCCACCGTGGCGCGTGTAGTACACCTTGCCGTCATCGTCGAAGAACAACGAAGGGTCCATCGAGAACCCGGACTCTTGCACGAAGATCGGATCCGACCAGGGCCCGGAAGGATCGTCGGTCGTGACGTAGAAGCCACGCCCGGTCGTCATGTTGGTGGTGATCACGATGAACCTCCCCTGGTGAAACCGAATCGTGGGAGCGAAGATCCCCTGCGAGCTCTTGGCGCCGCTGAGTTCGAGCTGGCTCTCGCGCGAGAGCGCGTGCCCGACGAGCCGCCACTCGACCAGGTTTCGACTGTGGAACACGGGCACCCCCGGGGCGTACTCGAAGCTGCTCGTGACCAAGAAGTAGTCGTCGCCCGCCCGGCAGATACTGGGGTCGGGGTGGAACCCCGGCAGCACTGGGTTGGTGATGGTCACGGGTGCCGCCGACTTGCCCGTGTCCGCTCCGAGCTTCGCCCGCGCATCCATGCGGCTTCGTTAGCACAGGCGGCGTGCGACCGACCAGTGGTCTCCGATCCCGGCAGCGGGGCAGCCCGCCTTTTTTCACGGGAGCGTTGATATCGTTTGCGAGCGACGCCACACTCCAGCACCGCTCATGCACACTTCTCGTTTTGACCTCGCTTGTTTCATCACCGGCGCTCTCGCGATCGCCCCTGGCTGTTCGGAGGAGTCAGAACCCACGCACAGCGCCGTCATGTACGTCGCCGCGGGCACGCGTGAAACCACGGCGTTCGCAGGCTTTTTGGGCGACGGTTTCGGAGCCAGCAATTGCAAGACCTCGCAGATCGATCGCTGCTACGTCACGACCTGCCTCGACGGTGGCGGCGTGCAGACTTACCTCGACGGTGGGAAAGTGGATTTCGAAGGCGACGAGTTGGAGACGACGCTAGACACGGGAGCGGTCGAAGACACCGACGGGAATCGAGGGCCAGGGCTCGCCTGGGTCGATGGCCTGCCGCTCCTGAAGGACGAAGAGACCGTCACGATCTCGCTGCGCGGCAACGGCGACGTCCCCCGAGTCGAGGGTAGCGTGGTGCTGCCCCCGCGCCTCGAGCTGACGGAACCCGCTCTCGAAGAACCCGCGTGCCGGGGCATCGATCCCGACGACGTGACACCCATCAGCGTGGACGCCGCGGACGATTTCAAGGTGAAGTGGTCGAGCGAACGCGAGGACGATATCGACATTCTATTCATGTTCGATGACATCAAGGACTTCCCAAAAGACGCAGAACGTGAGCGAGCGACCACCATCCGCTGCATGTACACGGCAGATGAAGAAACCGCCGTGATCCCGGAAGAGGTGGTCGAGCAAATGCCGATCGGCCCCGGATCGTTGACGCTGCGTCAGATCGTCAGCCGCGCCGAGTTCGTCGACAACTGGTCGCTCACCTTTGGTGCATACTGGGAATTCTGTTCCCCGATCGAAATCGAATAGCTGGGGGCGCGACAGCGAGCCCTGAAAAACGCGAAGAAGGCCGGTGGGTAAGGCTGACCTCTGCGCCTGATTGCCATCCATGAAACCAAACCCGCAACGGTGGGACGAAGTATGGTAAGTTAGGCAATTGGCATCATGACGATTACCCGCTTTCTCTGCTCGCTCCTGCTAACCGTGAGCCTTTGCGCCTGTGGTTCCAGCGACCGCCCAGATTCCAGCGAAGCGGGGGGTGGCAACCCCTTGCCGCCGGGGGGCACGGGGTCGAGCTCGGAGATCCCGCCGACCGACGATGTCGAGACTGGTACTTGCGACCGCGGCGACTCGCGGGACTGCCGCGTCTGGCTGCCCGAGGTCAACGGGGTGAAAAACTGTTTCGTGGGTACCCAGGTCTGCGCCGACGAGCTGTGGAGCTCGTGCCTGAGCGACGACGACGCCGCAGCGCTCCTCGACGGCTAACGGTGTCCTGCCGGGCCGCAGGGCCGCGAGGGGCGCGCGCGGCCCAGCCGCGCCCCTTGCTTGGGCTGCGACTCGAGCGCGGAAGGTGCGCTGCATGGCTTCGAGACCGGCAGCCCGACCGACACGTTTGAGGCCAAAGTTTGCGCGATCTGCGCTTCCTGGTTGTGTTCCGGACTCGATTGGGTGAATTGGCCGGCATGCCGGACCTGAAAAAGCTTCAGATTGTGGCCCGCTTCGAGCTGCTCGAAGCTTTGCGCTCGCGCCTGTTCATCATCGTCGTGTCCATGTACGGGGCGGGCGCGGCGATCGGGAGCTACGTCTTCCTCCGCACCGTCGCAGCCGCTGAAGCCGTGGTGCGAAAGGGTCTCGCCGATCAGCTTCGAGTCGAGGAATCCCAGCTACCTCAGAACTTGGTCAAAGAAAACCTGATCCCAATGGTCCTCGGTTTGTTCGACGACTCGCTGAAGGACACGCTGCTCGGCATGCCGCTCTTGACCATCTTCTACGGCATCATGGCGCTCAACTTCGTGGCGCTGCTCGTGCTCGTGGTGTCCACGGGGACCATGGCGTCGGATCTCTCGACCGGGGCGGCGCGTTACGCGCTGTTTCGCTGCGACCGCTTGACTTGGGCCCTCGGAAAACTGCTGGGTCAGGAGCTGTTGCTCGCCACTGGCCTCGCCGTGGGGGCCCTCACCGCCGGCTTGGTCGCCCTCGGAGTCGATGCTGCCTTCGAACAAGAAACCTGGCTCTGGCTGTTCAGGACCTCGTTTCGGGCCTGGCTCTACGGCAGCGCGTACCTCGGCCTCTTCTGCGGCATTTCGCTGATCTCGCGCTCGCCGCTGCGCGCTCGCGCGCTCGCGCTCTTCGTCTGGATCGGCGTCGGTATCACGCATAGCTTGGTGACCTCGGAGTTCGTGAACGACCGCGTACCCGTGCGATCGCTCGGATACGTGTTCCCAGCGGCCCACCGCGAATCGCTCTGGTCCCCCGACTGGAACACCTACCTGCTCGCGGCAGCTTCGCTGCTGGCGTTCGGCGCGGTCTGTTTCGCAGCCGGCCACGCCGTGTTCGCACGGAGGGACGCGTGAACGCGGTCGTCCTCGACAAGGTCGTCAAGCGCTACGGCTCCCACCTGGCGCTGAACGAACTGTCGCTGACTATCCCCAAGGGCTCCATTTGCGCTCTGATCGGACCCAACGGCTGCGGCAAGACCACGACCATGGGCGTCATCGCCGGGCTCCTGCGCATCGAACGCGGAGCCGTCGATATTCTGGGACGCGGCCCCTTCGACGCGGGCACCCACGCGGGGCGCGTCAGCCTGATGCCCCAAGACGCCGTGCCCAGCACCCACGTCTCGATCAGTGAAAGTCTGCGCTACTACGCGCGCCTTCAGGGCCTAGATCCTGCCAGCGCCAAGCGCGAAACCGAGGTCGCGCTCGAGAAGGTGCAACTCCAAGACCGAGCTCGGGCACGTTTCGGACAGCTCTCCCACGGCATGCGGCGCCGCTTCAGCATCGCCCAGGCGCTGCTCGGCAAGCCGGAGCTCGTGCTGCTCGACGAACCCACCAGCGGGCTCGATCCCGAGCTCGTCGTGCAGATCCGCGAGCTCATCATGCAACAGCGCCGTGAAGCGACGATGCTCATCAGCTCGCATATTTTGAGCGAGCTCGAAGCGATGTGCGACCACGCCATCTTCGTCGAGCGCGGAAAGGTCGTGCGTCAGGGTTCGATGGCCGACCTGACCTCTACCAACACGCTGGTCCGCTACACGCTCAGCAAGGCGCCGGATTTGCCCGCGCTCGAGCTGGTGCTCCAGGGGTGCTCGCTCGAATGGCGGGAGCCTACCCTCAGTGTGCGCGCGCCTCAGTCGCAGCCCGTCGAGAAGACCAACGCTTTGTGCCTGAGAGCGCTCCTGGATCAGGACGTGGGCATCCTGGAGGTCGACGCCGGCCATTCGCTCGAGGCCGCCTACATGGAGCTGAAGCGCGGCCAGTAACGCTCGCTCGCCTTACGTGATGAGTTCGGCGATCTGACCCGCGTTGCCTTCGCCGAAATCCTCGACCGTGGTCCCGGTGGCGGCGGAGATGAGCGTGTTCATCATGTTGTTCATGCCCGCCTCCACGCTGAGGTGTTGCCCGCCCGTCTTGATGTAACCACCGGCGTTACCCCAGATGATGATGGGCAGGTTCTGGAAACTGTGGGTGGGACCGTCCGAGACGTGGCTCGACCAATACACGAAGGACCGATCTTGCAGACCGCGCGCAGCGAAATGGTCGAGCCCCGCGGCAAGCGTCTGCATCCTGAGCGCGTCGACCTCCGCGTGCGCGGCTTCGGCGGTCGGGTTCGTGCCGCTCGAGCCGTCCGACGGAGCGCGATGGCTCACGTGATGGAAAGGCCAGTTCAAGCTCTGGTTCGAGGGCACCTGGTAGCGCGTCTGGTCCGTGCCGTCACCCCACTGCAGCGACACGGTCCGATGCAGACCGCAGCCGAAAGCAACCGCCACGAGCTGCATGTGCAACTCGACGACGTCCTCGATCATGCCGTTCGTGTCGAACCGGAAGCCCGTCTGCATCGCTTCGAGGGCCGAGGTGTTGATGCCCGCCATGCTGCAAGCCTCACCGATTTCGCCCATGGTCACTTCGGCATCTCGAATCGAGTCGAAGTGCTGCTGCAATCGCGCGCGATCTTCCGTACTCAAGGCCGGATTCGCAAGCAACGCCTCGAGTTCGTCCCGGATCAGATCGTTCACGCTGGTCCGTGTGAGCACGAGCTCGTCAGCCAGCGACGAACCGGTCGTCCCCGTGCTCGCGCTCGAGTCATTGCCCACGAGACCCGTGAGGCTTTGGTACAACCCATAGGGATTGTCATCAGCAGGGCGCACCTGACCCGCCCCACCCCCGTTGAACGAGAGGCGCTCGACGATGTAACCGTTGCGCTTGTTGCCCGCATACAAGGCCAGGGCTTCGCCCCCGCCCAGGGCATCGGCGATATACACGTCGGCCGAGATGCCAGTAGACTGGGCGTCTCTGCCTCCCCCTTGGGAAGCACGAGCCGTGAGCGCCATACAGAGCCCCTGGGCGTGCCCGCAGTTCGTCGGCGAACGCATGGGGTAGTTCACCCCCTGCAGGAGCGTCAGGTTGGCCGCGTGGTTCGCGAGCGCAGCTGTCGCATTCGAGCTCGCGGCGAGCCCCTCCTGAGTCAAGGCCCCCATCTCGGGCCAGAAGCGATCGTGGACGACGCCGTGCGCCGACACGATGAAGAAGCTGAAGATCGGGTTGTCGTTCTGAGCCCACGCCGAACGCTCGGGCAGACCCTCGAGGAACGGCAGCCCAATCGCCACCGTGCCAGCGCCCCGTAGGAATGCCCGGCGATTGACGCGGCTCTGCTTCGCTCCGAGCTTGAGTTTGGGTCGAGTGGTGGGATTCATCGGTTCCTGCGAGCGAGTCACTGGGCACCTCCAACGCGCGTGTTGAAGGCCGGGTTCGCGACGAGTTCCACGATGACCTCTTTGATCGAGTTGGTGGCGAGGCTCTTCTGCATGAGGGTTTCGAGCAGACCGACGTCGGAGACCACGATGTCGCGCTGCAAGGCGTAGCCCGAGAGCTTCTTGGCGTAGCAGGCGTGAGCCTGTTCGCTTTCGGCCATCAGCGTCATCAGCTGCGCCGCGTTCTGGAACTCTTTCGTTCCCTCGTTGAACGGATACGCCCCCGTGGCGTCGACCTGCTGCCCATTGTCTTCGTCGCGCCAGCGGCCCATCCCATCGAAGTTTTCGAAAGAGAAGCCGATCGGGTTGATGAAGGTCCCATGGCAAGTGCCACCGCAGGGCATGGTGTTGCTCTGCACCCGCGCGCGATTGGTTTCGCCGTCCTTGATCGGAGGCAGCGCCGGCACCTCGCCGGGAACCCCCGGGTCGGCGCACATCACGTTCAGGCTGATCTGGAGCCCGCGGTGGATCGGGTCGGGGACGTTGTTGAAGCTGTGTAAGATCAAGAACGGCAATTGCGAGAAGTACCCCACTCGAGCCGCGCCGAGATCGCGTTCGACGAGTCCGCCACCGCCGCCCACCGCATCTATCTCGTAGAGCGACGCCGTCTCGGGCCCCACGAAACCGATGGTGGACGTGAGAATGTCCTTCACGCCCAGGTTCTCGGCATAGATCCTGTCGAAGAACTTGACCGAGGCTTCGTGGAGCTCGGCGTTCATCGACTCGCTATACTCCGGCACGCCCGTCTTCGCGATCGTCTCGTAGAGCGGGAAGTGCAAGAGCTCCGAGTGGAACGCGCGCATCATCTCCGCGGCTCCGGGCTCTTCGAGCATCTCCGTCGCCAGCGCCACGACGCCGTCCACCGTGTCGAGCTCCCCACCCGCCGCCGCATCGAGCAGCTCGTCGCTCGGGGTGGTCCCCCGCAGCCAGAACGACAGCTTGCTTGCCAGCTCGTACGCGCTCAGCTGCGCACCATCGGTACCGAGCTCCGTGCGGTACAAGAAATGCGCCGACTGCAGCATCGCCCGAATCACGAGCCTCGCCCCCTTCACGAACGCGCTCTCGGTCCCCGACAAGGTCGCGGCGCTCGCGAACAACGCTTCGTAGGTCTGCTGCTCCCCCGCCGTCAGCGGCCGTCGATACGCGCGGCGCCCCAGCGCGGCGATGAACCCGGGACCATCGGTGCCAGCATAAATGCGAGCAAGCGTCGCCTCCGAGGCACCTGCCTCATCCGCCGCAGCCTCCGCCGCGAACTGGTAGTCGTCGCGCATACCGCTCGAGACGGCGAGCACGTGCTCGTTGTTCGCGAAGTCCGTCGTGCCCGCCACGGGCACCTCGAACGTGGCCGACCGCGGAGCTTCGGGCAACGCGAGGATGTCCTCGACGCTGCGCTCCCATTGTGCGTTCGTCAGCCGCACGAAGCGTGTGTAGATAGGGTCACCCGTCAAAGACATCGGCGCCGCGTCCTCGTTCGGCGGCTCGACGATCGGCGACGTGGTGCTGGCATTCGTCCCAGAGCTGCTGCCCTGCGCGCCACTGCCCGCGGTGGAGCTTGCCCCACCAGACCCGGCCCCGGAAGACGCCCCCTGCGTCGTGCTCCCGCCGGTGGGCGTCCCCGAGCTGCCTTCGGGCATCTGCTTACCGCCGGTGACCCCGCCCGTACACGCCACCGCAGCCAACGCCATTATCCCACACGCGCCCACCAGGACCGTCAGTCGAGGCGAGCTTGGGTAGCGCCCACCGCGACCGCTTTGCTGCACGTCATCGCTCTGCATGTCGTCGCTCGGCATGTCGTCGCTACGCGTCTCGTCGCTCCGCACGTCCTCGCTTCGTGTGGGACGGCTTCGCATGGGATCACTTTGCATCTGATCGCTTCGCATGGGATCGCTTTGCATCTGATTGCCTGGCTGCATCTGGTCCGCTCTGCTCGTCAGATTTTGACTTGTCAGTTCTGTCGGTCTCACCAGCTCCGATGGGCCAGCTTTTTTCTGTGCCGCGATCCCCTGCGTGCCGCGCTGTTCCATGGCGTGCCGTCACCAGGGCACCGACCTTCTCGGCTTCGGCCGCCGAGGGATTGAATCTTTTTGCCTGCTGGTAGCTTTTCCAGCTGTGGAGCGCGCAGCACACGTGTTTCACGAGGGAGAGCGATTACCAATGCCCGCGTGATCCGATCGTGATCGGCATCTCCTCCAATACTCTCGCTCACTTTCGTGACTGCGGAATATTCTTGGAAACGATACCCAGAACTGGCGCTCTGCGCGTCACCTAGAGCCTTGGCACGCGTAGGCGCCACGAATCCAGGGGGTTAGTAGCGACCGATTACCAAAGTTTCACCCCCGCCCTCGGTGCGTTCGAACCACCGTAGAGCGGGGGGACAAATCTGGCACCCCTCATTCGCGACTGTGCGCCGTGCGGCTGGTGGCGCGTGGACGTGGCGCGTGGACGTGGCGCGTGGACGTGGCGCGCGACCTGTGGCGCGTGGACGTGGCGCGTGGACGTGGCGCGCGACCTGTGGCGCGTGGACGTGGCGCGCGACCTGTGGCGCGCGGCTGTGGGGCGTGGACGCCCACAAGCCGTGAGCATCAACGCTTGAGCATCAACGCGCGAGGGCCGCCACTTCGAGCTCCTCTCCGTCGGCGGTGTAGAGCTCCTTGTCCGAGGTCTCTGCCGTCACCCAGCCGATGTACCAATGGAAGGCACGCAGCACATCGAGCTCGCCGTCGGCATTGTGATCGCTGACGACGATGGGCTCGTACGTCTTCTCCGACCCGAGGAAGTCCGCCGAATCGTCGTCGGGCTCCGCAGCTCCCAGGAACGTGGTCCCATCGCTCACGATCAGGTCGTCGAACCCCGAGTTATCGATGTCACCCGCCGCCAGGTCGGCATACTGCGTCTCGAGCCCGACCTTCCAGACCTTCACGGCGTCCGATTCGAAGTCGCGGCGCCCCATGACTACGGCAAGCCGCGGCTCGTTGCGGCACATGACCCCCAGGTCGTCGATGTCGTCCCCGTTGAAATCGAGGGTGGCCATGGTGGGCCTGCAGACATCACCGCTCGGAAACACAGGGACGATTTGCGGATCTGTATCGACGTCCCCCAGCACGAAGGCAACGCCTTCCTGAAAGGGGTATACGTTCGTCGCGAGGTCGGGGTACCCATCGCCGTTGAAGTCACCGCGGGCGGCGGTGCTTACCACCTGGGTAGTGCCGGATGGCGCCGGGTCAGACGGTCGAAGCCGCAGTTCGTCTGCAGGCGAATCTGCGAGGGTTCGCCCGCCGAACTTCAGGATCCACCAAGCAGCTGGGTCGGTGCTGGGCCGTATCAGCATCACGAGGTCGGCGAACCCATCCCGATCATAGTCCCCTGCCGACCACGCGCCGGATGGGTAGCGGCGTTCTCGAGTACCGCTTGCGACCAAGACTTCGGGCACGGCTCCAAACGCCTGCGCTCCCCGCCAGACGTAGATGGCACGAGCATCGCGCGATGGATCCAAGCCCACGCCGCTGACGTCGTTGAAGCCGTCGCCGTCGACGTCTCCGAGAAAGCTGAGGTGAGGGAATTCCGAGGCGAGCGCCATCTCGGACGTCGGGATCATCTCGAACTCCGCCTCGTCATAAAAGTCCGCGCTGCCACGGACGAAGAAGAGCTCACGCTCCTCCGTCACGCCCACGACATCCGGATAACCGTCGCCGGTCACGTCCTCGCGCACACGTCCCACGTCGACGTAAAACACCTCGCTCCAGTCCGAGCACACCAGCGCGCCTTCGCAGGCGCGCACCCGCCAATAGTAGCGACGCCCCAACGGCGCTTCCATTTCCTCTACCGGCAAGTCTGCCGCTGGCGTGAATGTCTCGGCTCTAATACCCGTGACATCGAGTTCCGGCGACGTGAAGTCACAGTCGTCGAACGACTCCAACTCGCATTCGTCATCGACCTGGACCTGGTAGGTCACCACATCGCACGTCACCGGTTCCACCTCGGACCACACGAATCGCGGCCGCAAACTGCCGATCTCGTCGCGCGCGTGGAGCGAGCCCGTGAACGCACCCAGCATCGGCCGCGTCGGCATGGGTGTTTCAGGAACGCCCGCCTCTTTTCTCTCGCAACCGTCGCTCGCGACGCCGTTGCAGTCGACAGCGTTGTCCCAACACTGAGTCACGACGCACGAGCCGGCAACGCACGCTTCCTCGGCTTGGTTCAAGTCGCACACGACACCGCAGACGCCACAGTGGTTGATGTCCGACTCGAGATCGACGCATACCTCGCCGCAACAGGCGCCGTCACAGGTCGCTTCGCAAGACTCCGTGTTCCCCGTGCCGCCAGCACCGGTCTCGACAGCACCACTCCCGCCCATACCGTCCTCACCCGCTGCGCCGCCGTCGGTGCCTGAACCGAGCGAGCCGCCAGACCCGTCAGAGCCATCAGAGCTACTAGAGCTACCTGAAGTTCCACCTGCATCTCCACTCCCAGCGTCCGAACCTGCTGAGCCGCCTGAACTTGCCGAGCCCCCTGAGCTGGCTGACGCCGTCGTAGCGCTGGGAGAGCCGGTGACGCCATTCGTGCCGCCTGCGTTGGTGGAGGTCGTGGCTGAGCCGTCTTCACCAGCGCTGCCCCCAGCGCCTGAGCTAGCGCATTCGGCACCCTCGCAACTCGAGAACTCGTCCCCCGAGCAACCTGCCGGGAGCAGGCCCAAGGCCACCACCGTCAACCCGCTGCTAGCAACCAGTCGACCCCGCTGTCTCCATGTAGTCATTTCCATCAGAATCACCTCGCCCCTGGAATCGGGCCCTACCCGTGGGCAGTTGCGCCGAAAAAAAAGAAAGTGGCTGGCGCCCGGGCGCCGAAGCACTTTGCCGTCCGCCGTTGCCTCCCCGCGTCGTATCCCCAGCGGGACACTCGACGGTGGTCATGGCCCCTGCCTCGTCGTCGTACGCATCGCCCCCGTCGAGTCCACTCCGCGGAGGATGAATGAAACCCCGCGCCCCCCGTTGACGCTACCGGTCGTCGCGAGACATTCGTCCCCCTCACGAGCGTGGAACTCCTCCCAATCGCACGCCAGCGGGAGGACCGGCAGTCCCCCAAACGCAACCCCGATCTTCACGTAGCCCGGCATGTCACAGGTCCGCCAGATTCAGTTCCGGTTGCGCGATGCCGAGCACGCCGTCGTTGCTGGCGCCGGGGCCATCCCCGGCAAAACCCTCCGCGCCCACGACCACCTCCGTATTCGTCAGCGTGGGAGCGCTTCCCTCGATCAAGATCCCTACCGAAATCCCTCCCGCACCGCCGCCGCCCGCGCCACCATTGCCACCAAGGCCGCCGCGACCGCCCGGGCAACCAGCAGGGTCCCCCGCACCAAAGTCACCGAACTCCTGTTGCCCCTCTTGACCGCCGGAGCCGTCGCCGCCGTCGCCCGCGTCGCTGGCGACCACCTGTGAGTCGACCAGAGTGACGGCCGCGTCGACCAGCAAGAGTGCGATCGACGCGCCGCCGCCTCCGCCGGCCTTGCCCCCAGCTCCGCCACAACCGCCAGCGCCTCCGCTGCCTCCTCCGCCGTTGGTGGCTCCAGCGCCACCGCCGCCCCCCTGCCCGGGGAGCCCGTGGCCTCCGTCGCTGCCCCCAGCAGGCGTCCAGTTTCCGTTGTCGAGCGCGCCGACCACGGTCGCGCCAGGGCCTTCGGTGCCGG
>JAICQQ010000332.1 GCA_025937785.1 Polyangiaceae bacterium | reverse complement strand
CCTCGACTCCCTGCCGTCGGCCACCGCTCGCTACGACGGACCAGAATTTCCGGCAAATATCGTCCACCCCACCCAACCCAGCCTCGATTTCAACATGCCTGAGCCCGGCCGTCACGATGCGGGCCGCGGAACGGGTACCCTGGGGGCAAGCGGCCTTGGGGCCCCGCGCGCGCAGCCGACGCTGCTGAAGCGAGGGCCGCGCGGCATTCCCGGGAGGACGCAACCGTCCCCTCGTTGACCGATGAGCGCTTCGATTCGGCGAGTGCCTCGCGATCACTCACACAGACGCACTGCGTAGATCTCGCTGTCGTCCGCCGCATAGAGGATGTCGCCGAAGGTGTCGCCCTCGACGGTCAGCACATCGAGCGTCGTACTATCCCGCTCGACGACGGGCGTCCAGGAGCGATGGCCGCGATCGAAGAGGACGGAATCGAGTCGTTCGCTCAGGCGACGGGGTCGTGGTCCGCAGATTCGAGCCGCGCTGACGAATCAGGTGGTACTGCGAATCGTACTAGCCCCGGGGGGGGCGTTTCACCGCGTTACCCAGCGTTACAAGTGCTTTCAGAGCGCACCCGATCCATCGTCCGGACGAGACGTCTAAGTAGGCGTCGCCCGTCGCCGCGAGATTTGGTCCACTGGCGGCGCCGCCGGAGTCGGATCCCCAACACTGGGGTAAACCGGAGGTCGTGATCGCGCACATGCGCTCCCCGGCGACCTAGGTGGTAGACACCGGTCAACAACGCCGCGATCGCCATCAAGCGCGGACCGAACGGCGACACGGGGATCTCGCCCTCTACGTAGGACGCGCGTGTCCGATACTTGCAACAAGGACACGCGACCTCGTGTCGCCGCCACTCCGTCGTGAAGGGCTCGATCGGCGGCACCTCCATTTGCTGATACCGCTTCGCCAACGGATCGGGCACCCGCGGCAACGGCTTCCAGCAGTTTTCGCACGCCCCCCACCTGAACGGTTACGATCCAACCGTGCTTCAGCGCAGCTGTTGCGAGAGGAGCATTTCTTGTTTCTTGAGCGGGAGCACATCAAGCGCGAGTGATCCGGATGTTACTCGCTATCCAATTCGATGCCTGAAAACAGATCATCGACGCCGAACCTGAACTCCGGGGTGGCTACCTCCAAGAATTCACCCGCCCGGTACTCGCGCACTTCCCAGTCCGCGCGGGAACGCTTGTGGAGCGTCACCTGTGGACGCCTGTGAGAAATGATAAGCACGAGCATGACGCTTGGGCATTGCTTGTAGTGGTTGAGCTTCTCGCCACGATCGTAGTCTTCAGTCGACTTGCTCGTAACTTCGACCAAGATCGTGGGGTTGACCACGGCGTTCTTGTCGAGCTTGGACACCAGTCGTTCTCCACAGACCACCGTGACGTCAGGAAACGTGGACAGTCCTGACGGCTCGATACGAACCTTCAAGTCCGAAGACGATACCCGGCAGCGCCCCAACAGTTGGTTGGCGAGCAGGCGAGTTACGGATGCAGCGAGGTCGGCGTGCGCCGGTGTGCCGCCGGCCATGGCATAGATTTCGCCGTCGCAGTACTCGAGTTTCACGCCGCTGACATCGAGCAAGGCGAGGTACTCCTGGTAGCTATAGTGGAGTCGGCGTGCGGTGGTCATCGAATGAAATGTACCGTTTATGCGTCCTGGCAGCCAGTCCTTCGATTGAGCTGGACCTAGAGCTGGGCACGAGGGGCGTCGATGGATCGACCACTGTGGGACTGTACGCCTTCCAAGGCGGAGCCGACGCCAAACCCTCAGATCCACCCCCCCGGGATCCCCTCAACCGGCACTGACCTGCGTTGAACCCAGGGCGCGCGGTGCTGCTGGGATGACGTTTCGCTACGGCCGGAGCCAGGCTGGTAGCGCCAAGCGGCCGCCGCAGGCGCGATGGTTTTCGCAGCTCCGCGCCTCGGCGACGTGGATGGGGACGGGCTACTAGATGTCGTGCGCGTGGACGACAGCCATACCATCACGGTCGCGTTGAACGGAGCCGAGTAGGTAGGGGCAGAGCCGACCGTTCGAGGCTCCGGAACGAACCCGCTGCGCGATTCCACCTCACGCGAGAGAATCGTCGCGGTCCTCCGAGAAACCTAGCAACAGACTCTCGCTGCCGCCCGATGAGTGATCCGAAGCCAGCGCCGGCCGGCGAGTTCATCGGTTCGGGCGCATTGGGAAACGGAGGTTGAAATGAATCGGCTCAGGTTCTTGCTCTTAGGATCGCTCTCAGTCGCGGCGTGCTCCAACGGGGGCGAGTCCGCCTGCGCCGATGGCAGCGAAGGGTGCCCTTGCTACGGCAACGACACCTGCGACGACTCAATGGTGTGCAATCCTCACTCCGTGTGCGTGGTGCACGACGTTTCCGGCACCGACGCGGGCGACGGCGCAAGCGGCGGATCCCTTCCAGAACAGTGTGAGCTGTTCCCAGCAAACCTAGCCGTCGACACGACCATCCCCGCCGGGTGCTACACAGTCAGGAGTTTCCCGTCCATGGACGAAGGCGTAGATGTGACATTGTCCGCCGGCGTCACGTTGACGTTCACCGAGGGTGTTTGGTTCGAGATCCCCTACCAGGGGAGCCTGCTCACGCTAGGTACCAGGGAGGCGCCGGTGGTTTTCACATCCGCAAACGAACAGCGTGGGAGCTGGGGCGGTATCCTGGCGCCGCGCGGATCCATCGAACTCAACCACACGATCGTCGAGTACGCCGGCGCGGAAATCCCGGGTACGGAGCGCATGGGCTGCGTGTCGGACATCGCCGCCGGCGTACGCGTGGGGTCCGGTGATTACGCCAGCATCCGGAACAGTACGCTTCGGAACAATCGGGGCGCGGGCGCCGCGTTCGCAGTTTCGGAATGCCTCGAGGTCGAGTTCGACGAAAATACGTTGACGGGCAACGACTTGCCGCTCGTCACATCCGCCCATGCCCTGGACGCTTTAGGTAGAGCAAATGGCTTCGGCGGGAACACGAAGGATCATATTCAGCTCGTGAGCGACCACACCGGCGGCGCAGCGACCTGGGGCGATCTCGGAGTGCCCATCTTTGCATCGCGAGGGCTGACGGTGGAATCCTCGCTGGTCCTGACCGCTGGCGTCACGATCCAATTCACTCCTGGTACCAGGCTCGTGGTCGAGGGAAGCCTGCTCGCATCGGGGACGGAAGAGCACCCCGTGGTCCTCGAATCCGTCGAGGCGGGTGAGGCTTGGAAGGGCGTTGAGTGCGCCGATGACGGCTCCGTCGATCTGTCGAACACCGTACTCGTCGACGCTCCGGCAACCGCGTGCGACTAGTTCCCTGGGACAGCGGGGTTCTGCGAGCGTCGGAGGAGCAGGCGGGCAATGTCCAAGCGACTTCGCAGGGGCGCGAAGCCCGCGGACAGGATTCGAACCCAGCCGGTGGAAGCGGGGTTGGGGCCCCGCGCGCAGCAGCCGCAGGCGCGAAGCGCCGACGCTGAAGAGCCGCCGACGTGACTGGCCGCAAAGCTAGTGGCCCGAAAGTGGCAAGGTTTCAACTTGCCCGGTGCAAGCGGGGTTGGGGCCCCGCGCGCAGCCAGCCGCAGGCGCGAAGCGCCGGGGCTCAAGCAGGGTCGCCGAAGTTACTAGCCGCAAAGCTAGTGGCCACGAAATGGGCGAGCTTCCAAAACACCCGGTGCAAGCGGGGTTGGGGCCCCGCGCGCAGCCAGCCGCAGGCGCGAAGCGCCGAGGACAAAGGAAAAAACAGATGCCCACCCAGGAGACACATTAGGGGCCAATAGCGAAGTCTCGACCCCTCACTCGTGAGGGGGGTCGAGACGGAGCGGCCCCCTGATGGTCTCCGTTACGGGGTGGGCGCAGTAGGATTCGAACCTACGACTTCAACCGTGTGAAGAACCCCGGGCGGCCTGGCGTGTCTTCGCAAGGCCTGTCCAGCGTGCAGACTACCTGACGGGTTCGTTCCCGAAGACAAAGCACAGGTTGGGCGCTAGTTCCGCTTCCTCCACGCGAAGGACCGGAGGTCGGCACGTCGTCCTAGCCGGGGTGTCAACTGGAGTGGACAGACGATGAGCTCCGATATCGGCATGGTACCCATGCACTGCTCGCGACGAACCTTGCGTTGAGAGGTAGGGGCGTCGGGCGTCGAAAGTGCGTTGGCCAGCGTTGGTGCAGAGGCGATTGCGTCCGGACGAGGGTTCGCTTTGCCGTTCGTGAGCCGCCTTCGCTACCTCGAGCGTCCCCCCTGTCCACCTTACTTTACAGATGGGCAGTTCCTACCACTCTCAAATCCATACCACTCGCAAAGATATCACACTATGCTGATTGGGCTAGCAATGCGAAGCGCTTGCGACTAGGGGTGGTTCACAACTTTTTTGGCAAGGGAGGCCAATCATGAGCAACTGGTTTGCAAAGAGTACCTTGGCGCAGGCCGTAGAGACGGCCGGGTTCATCTACGACCCCGATCAGGAAATCCTCTTTTCGCGAATGGACGCGGTCCAGCGCAACTTCGGCTACGCCTACGGCTACGACGCCGCCGCGCTACCGATGGGCATGGCCATCGACTGCGAGCCCATTTTCTTCGACTACGGCGGCAAGCACTGGATGATCGAGCTGTGGAAGGGCCAGTACGGGCTCGAGACGGGCTGCGAGGTGGGCATCTACCGGCGCGTTCAGTCCGCCGATCCGGGTATTCTGCTGAACTTTCTCGATGAGACCGTGGGGCAACGCCCGGATGACCCTCAGCACAGCCGCTTTTACCAGTGCGCGGACGACTCGGAGATGCTCGAGATCTCGCTGACCCTCTACCGCTCTGGGAAAAAGGTCCTTTCGCGAGGCCCGGAGCGCCATTGGTGGCTGACCGGCTTCAAGTGGGGCGTGTATTCCGATGCCGACGATCTGACGGTGGACATCGCCATCACGTTTACCGACCCGGCAATGAAGGAGGCCTTTCTCGGTGGCCTGAAGGCGGCCGGTTACGTGGATGGCATTCGGGTGGACTCTGGCAAGGTGTCGTTCACGTTCGCTCAGCCCCATTCGCACCAGCCACGCAAGGACCCGGAAGTGCATGACCTGCTTATCGCCGTGAACGAAGGCAACCAGGGCTTGTGCGCGATATATCGGAAGTTTGCCGAGCAGGCAGGCAGCAACGACCCTAACGAGCTGCAGCCGGAGGCCTTCGAGCTGATCGTCGCGCAACTGGACTCCTCGGTTCAGCGAGCGGCAGCGGGCATCGCGAACATGGCCAATTCGCTTCACTTCCATCCCTCTCGCGTCGTGAACGTGCTCATGGACGATTTGAAGATGTCTATCGAGGCGGCTTCCGCTGCCGTGGGGAACGCCGGCTATGCCCTTTGGGAATGGGTGGGCTCCGCCTTTAGCGCGCTCGAGTCGATGCTCGATTGGTCTTGCATCGTCGAGATCGACAACCGGAGCGGCCAGTTCGATTGGATCCGGAAGGACGCGGGTGTGGTCGACGGCTATGGCAGCTACGTCAAAACACCCCCTGCCATCATCCGCAGAGGCCAGGTGGGTCGCTTTGTGCTGGCCAACAACACGCTGGGGGGCTCCGACGGATGGGTCGAGTACCACGGCGTCGACGCCTCCGGGAACGGGCCGGTCGCGCAACTCGCCTACAGCTGTCCGCAGCTGATGATTAACCCCAACACCGCCAGCGCCAGCCCGCCCTTCACGTTGCACTGCGCGACGGGCCGCAACCCAAGCGTATGGAACCCGCCGGGAGTGGTGCCTGCGACCGGCAGCCCGCTCAGCGTTTCGTTCGTGGCAAGCGAAGCCCCACCCATGGCCCTACGCAATCGGCGCTTTTCTGCCAACCCTGCCAGGGCACTCTTTATGTCGGCCGAACACTTGTTCATCGGTGACTCGATAAAGCTGAAGCTGCCTCAGAATTCGGGCGGCACCCAAGCTAGTGAGGTGCCCTTGGCGCTGCCGAACAAGCTCCAACTGACCTACGGCTGCATTGCGGCGCTGGGGGGCGACTTTTTCGGCGTTCCGGGTGCGCCCATTTGTCTGGCCCAAGACCCCGAGGACGCCTTCCGTGATGCCTTCGACACGCTCGCCTCGGACCAACGGGCCGTGGAACAGGCGCCCCTGATCATGGAGGTGATGAAGAACGAAGCCAAGGTCATTCAGCAGGCCATCAAGGACCACCAGGACGTGTACAAGGTCTACGCCAACATCAACAACGACGGAGACTACAACGCCGCCACCGGGGGCGGACAGTGGCTGTTCCCGAAGGGACGGTACCTTGACCTTGCGGAGGTCAATTTCGACCACTTCGGAGCGCACGCCGTTGTGGCGTACTCGGCAGGACACAGCGTGGCCCTGCAGCTGGCTGCTGGGGCGCGCGGAGACCTGGAGCAACTGAAGCTCGCCTATGCCATGAACGCGTTCGCCGACCACTTCTTGTCGGACCTGTTCTCGGCCGGCCACTTGCGCACGCCCCGACTCGAGCTGTACCGGGAAGGTGAGAAATCCGGGAAGCCCGGCTTCGTGACGCTCTACAACCTGTTGGTCAAGGAGATGCACGACGAGGACTCCTGGTGGGGCCTCGAGGTTGTGAACGCCGTGGGCCACCGCTGGAGGACGTACGGCGACATGATGCTGTTCACCACAGAGGGCGAGAAAACCCGCGGCCGCGTAATCGATGCCGTGCAGGCCTCAGCGGACGAGATCTACCAAGCGTTCGACACCGGCGTGGTGCCCCAGCCTTCCCAATACGCTGCGTTGATGTTGGCACCGGATCTCTCACAACTGCAGGACCGGGAAAGCAGGATCAACAAGTCGCCGCTCTTCACGCTCGCACCCGATGGGGCCGTTCTTAGACGCAAGTCGATCGCCGACGTCAACGACTACAGCTGGGACGATGACTGGTATGTCGTGACGACGCTCGGGATCCTGGAAGCGACCGCCGGCGAGAGGCTCCACGACAGCACGACCGCTCACGGCACGGCCGCTTACAGCACGGCCAAGGCAGCGCCGGCAGAGCGGCTCGCGCACCTGTCGTGACCTGCCGCGCGCAGCGCTACGCTTGCCGCAGGCTCGCGAAGCGAGCCGAGGACCTGAAATACAACCCACCGCGCGCGCCGACTCGGTGTCAAGCAGCCGGGGCAAGCGGGGTTGGGGCCCCGCGCGCAGCAACCGCAGGCGCGAAGCGCTTGGCCGTCAGCGCAAGCCCACGAAGCTAGTGGTCAGTGATAGTAAGCAGCGGTTTCAAAGCAGCCGGGGCAAGCGGGGTTGGGGCCCCGCGCGCAGCAGCCGCAGGCGCGAAGCGCCGAGGACAAAGAATAAGT
>JAICQQ010000292.1 GCA_025937785.1 Polyangiaceae bacterium | reverse complement strand
TGGCCACGCGATGAGGGGCGCTGTGGTTTTGTCGGCGAGGACGGCCACCGCTGCAACGCGACACGCGGCTTGCAGTTCGCTCACCAGCAGCCTTGGGCCAAAGGTGGTGCGGACACAGTTGATAACCTTGGCCTCAGGTGCCCAGCGCATAATGCTTTGGAAGCCGATCGCGACTACGGCACAGGCTTCATGGCCCACAAGCGGGCGCGGACGCCGCTGAAAGTCAGGGAACCACTCGCGCGATACGTGCTGCGAGACGACGTGCCGGTGGCTTCCACCAGCGTCGCAGCGAGCGGCGCGGGGGACCCAGCGAGCGGCGCGGGGACCCAGTGGGGGGCGGGACGACTGGACTGCGGGAGAGCGTGAGACATCTTCTGGTACGGTCCAGGATCCGCCGGTGATCGCCTGTGGTGGGCGAACGGCGCACGCAGTTGGACGACGAGTACCCCGAGCGTCGGTGGGTACTTCGCGCCTAGCGTGCTCGATCTCGACAGCTTGGCAGGTGACGATATCCTCTGGTACAGCCCCTGAGCTGAGCGCGAAGCGCGTGGTGTCGCTGTGCACCGCGCAGGGTGGGATGAAGGCGTTGCGACCGGCGCGGGCGGTCGAACGAGGGTGTGGTGCGCGGGCGCTGGGTGGACGGAACAGCTAGCGCGAAGCGCCGTCCTGAAGGCGCTCAGTGTGCGTGCGTGCCGAAAGGACACGCATCATGCGCCCCGTTTACCCTTCCATTGAATGGAATCGGGGCGCTAGACTGCGGCTCTCATGAAATCGATACAGTTGGGAATCGTCGGGGCCGGAAACATGGCGAGCGCCTTGGTGCGTGGTCTCATCGTGTCCGGTCGACTTTCGCCCGCGCAAATCCGCGTGAGTGACGTCTCTCCGGCGCAGTGCCAGACGCTGCAACAGGCGCACGGGGTTCAGAGCGCCGACACCACGCCGGCCCTGGCGGCGTGGGCGAACGTCGTGCTCGTCGCGGTCAAGCCGCAGGTGGTGCCCAGCATTTTGCCGGACCTCGCCGCCGCATATCGCGCAGAACAGCTCATCCTATCCATCGCCGCCGGCGTGGCTACCCAGGTGTTCGCCGGAGCGCTCGCGCCCGGTGCGCGTGTCGTGCGAGCGATGCCCAATACGCCAGCGCTCGTGCTCGAGGGTGTCACCGCGCTCGCTCCGGGCGAACACGCCACGGAGGCGGATCTGGCGCTCGCCCGGAACATTTTCGATGCAGTTGGCGCAACCGTCGTCCTCGACGAGCCGCAAATGGATGCCGTCACCGGCCTTTCCGGCAGCGGACCGGCTTACGTGATGCTCGTGGTCGAGGCACTCGCCGATGGCGGCGTCCGCATGGGGCTGAAGCGCGAAACCGCGCTCGCCCTCGCGGCGCGCACGCTGTATGGCTCGGCGAAATTGCTGTTAGAATCGGGTGAGCACCCGGCGGCGCTCAAGGACAAGGTCGCCAGTCCGGGGGGCACGACCATCGCGGGGCTGTGTGCCCTGGAGCGACACGGTGCAAGAAACGCCTTCATCGAGGCGGTCACTGCGGCGACCCAGCGGAGCTCCGAGCTCGGCCAACGGTAGGTGAGTTGCCCTGGGCCCCCGTAGGGTATTCATGCAGAACCGCCCCAGCTCAGCCCGGGGACCGGAGGGCTAGAAGTAAGTGTCCGCGCAGAGGGGCCGGGGGGGGGACAGCCTCGCTCCACGCGGACAACGAGTTCGTAGCAGTCGTGTTTGCAGAATGCAAATACGTGAAATTCTTCAAAGTCGGTCGCCCCGAACCGGCGTTCAAGCTCGCCACAGAGTCTTTCATCATTGAAAGGTGGCTGAACGAAAACTGGGGCTAAGTGGCCACACCCTCGGCGTCCGGTCGGTCAACGGTAACAATCGAAGCCCCAACGCCGAGATGCCGCACCCTGCTCGGAGAGGACCATCGGCACTGGTGCACCGGTCGCCCCGGCCTGGGCTGGCGCCCCCCCGCGGTCGAGCGGCTCGGGCAAGACCGCGCTCGCCAGCCCCGCCAGTGCATCGACGCAGACCCCCGTGGACGTGGCGACGAAGCGCGCGTCGATGCGCGTTGCGTTCACGGCTGCGGCTTTGCCCATCAGCTCTACGAAGGGCGCGACGGCCACCGTATCGGTGAAAACGAAACCGTTTTCGTCGGCTGCGCAGCGTGGTGGGAGCTTCGAAACATCGACGGGGCTGATCCTGAGCGGAGAGTCGAGCGATCCGTCACCGACATTCACCGGATAGATGTAATGCGACGTCGCATCGAGCACGATCGCCAGGGCGTCAGCATCGGTATTTCGGACCAAGCGCGGCGCCCGAGACCCCGAGCGCTCTTCGTCGAACGGATAAGTGTTCACCAGGCTGATCTGGTCTCCCACGATCTTGTAAACGGCGAAGCCCCCGACCGTCGGCGCGCCGAAGTGCCAACTGCTCCCGAGCTTGGCCACACCCGAGGTGCGCACGAGCGACCCGGCGCCACGAATGGGGGTCACGGCGCGGCCTTCCGAGACGATGAACAGATCCGTCTGCGCGGGTTGCCGCACCAGGAGCAAGCCTTCGCGTCCCGAGGCTTCCGACTCGTATTGCCACGCAGCCGAGCTGCCACCCATGCTCTGTCCGAAGGCCGCAGCCGCGCTCAGCTCGTCCGGCCAGGGGCTGCGAGCGATCTCGCTGGACCAAACGCCGTTCGCCACCGAAAACCGATCGAGAACCCGCAGCGCAAACACGCCTGTACGGCTCCAGTCCGCGCCGCGCTGCCCCCACACGTAGCCCTGCGCGCGCTCCGAGCCGTAGTCGACTGCCATGTCGAACCCGAGATAGCCTGGCGGCAGACGCGGAGCGGGCACTTCGAAAAGCGGCTGCCAAGCGGTGCTCTCCAACGTCGCTGTCACCGAACCCGCGCCGGTGAATGCCCCCGCGCTCGACTGCAGCGCGCGGCGTGCCCGCTCGCGTTCTTCGTGAGTGGCTACCGCGACGATGGCTCTCGGGCTTGCCTGGCCGGTCGGATAGCAATGCATCGTCCAGCGACCACCACCGGGTGACGGCAGCTCCGTCCGCTCGGGCGGCTCGACGGCTTCGTCGCGCGACGGCCCGCGGCTCTTGGTCCATCCGATCCGCAGCCACTCGGCGGTGGCGCAGCCGATCGGCGAGCAGCCTTGTTCGCGGAGGGTCGTCGCGCTGCGCCGCTCGGCGGCCTCGAGCGTTGGCACCTCGGTCCACGTGAAACCTCCGTCGACGGTCTCGAGTGCTTGTCCGTACTGAGCTACGAGCAAGGCGAAGCGACCCGAAATCAAGGCGCGCTCGACGTCGTTTTGCACCTCGCCGTGTTCGACTTTGCCGTCACGGCGGATGCGGATCCCGACGAAGGGTCCGGTTCCCGCTACCCAGCCCGAGAGCTCGCCGCGCCCGCTCTCGACGAAGCCGTTGAGCCAGATGCCGTCGCGGATCAGGTTCGCCACCGGTCCCGTGGTGGGCAGCTTCAACTTCAGGGGGGTAGCTTGGCCATCGAGGCTGACGCGCGTCAGAGTGGCTGCGGCACCCTTGCGCGGGGGAACCAGGACCACAGCGGTACCGTCCGCGAGCAGGGAAACGCGCTCGGCGCCAACGTCGCCGCGAACACGAAGCTCTCGGAGTCCGCTCTTGGTGAGCAGGCAATAGTAACCGCCGCCTGTGTCGTTCGCCTCGCAACGTCCACGCACCACGAGATCGCCGTTCTCGTTGTCGGCCACGTAGCGAGGCTGGGCGAACGCGAGCACCTTCTCGAGTGACAACGCTTTGCCGAGCGCGTAGATGGTCGTGGGCCCCCGTTCTTCGGAGCATACGAAACCGAAGCCGGCGCCCAGGCGGATCCCGTGACAGTTCACGTTCGCGGGCAGTATGTTCTCTGCGACCTCGAGCACCTTGCCGTCTTCCAGACTGACCCTCGCCAGGGCTCCCAGGTGGGCCACGTAAGCGGAACCCTTGGGACCAGTGACGCCGTGGAGCACCGCTTGCCTGAGGGGATCGCGCCCGAGGGGCCGCCGGGGAGTGCGTTGCACGGATTCTTGCGGGACGGCGGTCGGGACGCCCGACTCGCCCAACATCGCCAGCAAGTCATCCAGCTTGTGGCCGTCGTCGCCGCTCGATTCCCAGCGCCTGAGCACGCCGTCTGCGGTGAGTAAGCCCCAGCCGGCCGTGGTGCGCATCACCAAACCGTGCTCGGTGCTGACGACACGCGACGCTTCGGGGACGGGATGCCACGAAGCCCCGGCGTCGAACGTCGCCAGCACGCCCCGCAAGGGCACGGCGACCGCGCCCATCCAGCCGTCGGCAAACGCCAACGTCTCGTACGCGGGCGATGGCGGCAGCGGCCCCAGATCCAACGCCGCACCGCTCGAGTGGTCGATCGCGACGGGAAGATCGGGATGCGAGCGCGAGCGCATCAGGTACAGTCGGTCGAAGCCGGGCACGATGCCGTCGATGCCGAAGTCTACGTTAGCGAGCGGCTTCAGCTTGCCGGTGAACTCCGCGGCGGACCAAACCATGGTAGCGCTGCTCGAGGTGAGGTAGAACAAGTACCCGCCACCCAGCCGCTGCGGCAGCGCCGTGATCTGCACCGTCTCTTTGGACGGCAAGAGCTCACGCGCTCGCTCGATCGATCCGTCACGGTGTTGGATCATGCGCATGCCGTGCGACACCATCAGCCGGCGACCATCGGGCTCGAGACGAGACACGCTCAGCGAGGCTGCTTCCGTAGACGCAAACAACGTCGCGGGCGCCACGAACTTGTCCCCTGGCGACCGTGCCACGCGTTCTGGCGACTTGCTCGGAGCGCTAGGCAGCGTCGCTGACTTGCTGCAACCTGCCGCAAAGCATGCGCCCAGCACGCCTGCACACAGGCCCGCGAACACCGCCTGGCTCCGACCCAACCGACTCTGGACGCGCGTACGCACCCGTCAAGCGTAGTGGAAGGCTGCGATTCTGGCTCGAGTTTTCGGCTGCATCGCGTCAAGAGACCGGCTCGAGGCCTAGATCTCGCCGAGGGCACAATCACGTTGCCCGGGGCGGGGGTGAATCATAGATTCGGAAACCCACTGGCGTATTTTCCATGGAGTTCGAAACATGACCGACAGCACGCGCCGTCCGATCGCACCGGCCGCGGAAGAGATCTTGGGTTCATACTTCCCCGTCCTGGACCACGGCTTCGTCGCGTTGGTCGACTACATGGGGACGGACGCTTGCATCGAGAGAGCCGCCCGCGTCAGCTACGGCTACGGCACACGCCAGGTCAGCAAGACACGAGGACTCTTGCGCTACCTGCAGCGACAGCTCCACACGACGCCGTCCGAAATGGTGGAGCTCAAGTTTCATTGCTCGATGCCGATGTTCGTGGCCCGACAGTGGATCCGGCATCGCACGGCGAACGTGAACGAGTACAGCGGGCGTTACTCGCTGATGCCCATGCTGTTTTACACTCCCAGCGAACGCGAGCTCCAGACTCAGAGCCGGTCGAATCACCAAGGGCGGTCGGGCACCCCCGTGGCAGCGGAGCAGCACGCGCGCGCGCTGGAATATTGGGGCCGTATTCGCGACACCAGCCGCGCTGCGTACGAGTGGATGACCGGGGAAGACATCGCGCGCGAACTCGCGCGCATCGACTTGCCCTTGTCGACGTACACACAGTGGTACTGGAAGATCGATCTGCACAATCTGCTGCATTTTCTCAAGTTGCGGGTCGACTCGCACGCACAATGGGAGATCCAGGAGTATGGCCGCGTCATGGCCGGCATGCTCAAGCGCGTCGCGCCGCTCAGCTACGAAGCGTGGATCGACTATGACGTGTGCGGCGCGCGCATGAGCCGCATGGAACTGTCCGCCCTGAGCAAGCTTCTGGTCGCCGAGAATGGCACGCTGCGCGCGCGGGCCGGAGCCGAGCTCGACGCACAGGCGCTGGTCGACGCCGGGCTCAACCAGCGGGAGATCGCCGAGCTCTTTGCGAAACTTTCGCCGGCGAGCGACAGCCCCGATTTCGAGCTAAACTTGGCGAGCGCAGGCACTCCCGAAAGCTTTTCAGAGCGCTATGCTGCTGCGGTTCCCAAGGTCGACAAGCCCCCCACCGAGTAGACCCATCATGGCAGAAGCCTCCCTCAAACAGGAACTGAGCGAACTCGATCTCGACGACGAGATCCGTCGTCTCAAGGTCGAGCGCAATGCGATCGTCCTTGCCCACTATTACCAGGAGAGCGAGATCCAAGATCTCGCGGATTTCATAGGCGATTCCCTGGCGTTGGCACAGCAGGCCAAAAAAGCAGAGGCCGACGTGATCTTGTTCGCCGGCGTGCACTTCATGGCCGAGACCGCGAAGATCTTGAATCCGACGCGCACCGTGCTCGTGCCGGACATGAACGCTGGTTGCTCGCTCGCCGACGGCTGCCCCGTCGATCGCTTCCGCGCCTGGAAAGCCCGTTACCCGGGCGCCGTCGTGGTGAGCTACATCAACTGTACGGCAGAGGTGAAGGCCGAAAGCGACTACATCTGCACCTCGAGCAACGCCGTCAAGATCGTGCAGGCGATCCCTGCCGATCGTCAGGTGCTGTTCGCTCCCGACAAGAACCTGGGCCGTTTCGTGATGAAGCAGACCGGGCGCGATCTGGTTTTGTGGCCCGGCACCTGCATCGTTCACGAGACGTTCAGTGAGCGCAAGCTGATCGCTCTGAAGCAGAAGCACCCTGAAGCCAAGATCATCGCGCACCCCGAGTGCGAAGAGCAACTGCTCGAAATGGCGGACTTCATCGGGTCCACGTTGCAACTGCTCAACTACGTGGAGAACGACAACGCGGGGGCGTTCATCGTCGCGACCGAATCGGGCATCTTGCACCAGATGAGGAAGCGCGCGCCACAAAAGCTGTTGATCGCAGCGCCGCCGCTGGCCAATTGCGCCTGCAACGAGTGCCCCTTCATGCGGCTGAATACGCCGGAGAAGGTGTACCTGGCGCTGCGCGACCTCACGCCCCAACTCGTCATGGACGAAACCCTGCGCCAACGAGCGTTGTTGCCCATCGAACGCATGCTCGCCCTCAGCTGAGCGGCGCCGTTGCCCCCGCCGCACCTTCGCAAGCTCGCCGCCCTCTTCGCGTGCCTGGCGCTCGTCGCGCTGACGCCATCGAAGACCACAGCGCACGAGTTAGCCATCGATCAGGTTTCGCTTTGGCCTGACCTGGCCGCGCGGCAGCTGCGCGGCCAGGTCAGCTTCGATCCAGAGCTGACGCGCGAGCTCGACGCCCCCATTGGCCGCGAACGCGCCGAGCAGCGCGCCATCGAGTTCGTGCAACGGAACCTGACGCTGCTGTTGAATGACCGAGAATGCACGGCCACCGTCGAGGTGCGCGAACTCTACACGCGTGGAGGCGCGGTGCCCGGCGATATCGTCATGCTCAGCTGTCCCCTCCCTTCGCGGCTCGCGGAGCTCGCGGTGCGCGTCGGCCCCGCGCTCCGCACCGTCGTGGTGACGGTGTCTGGGTTCACCCAAGATGCAGCGCCACAGAGTGCGCTGGTGCAGGGTGGCAGCGTCAGCCCCCGCTACTTCCCCGAGCAAGCGAACGCGCCCGAGTGGCGGGCGGGCGGCGCCGACCAGTTTGCGCCGCCAGCGACCACGGCGCCGAGCAGTGCAGCGGGGGCCCCACCGCCGCAGCAGGGCGTGCGCCCACCAGGCTTCGAGCGAACACGACCGTTTGGGGTAGCGGCGCACTACCTCATGCTCGGCTTCCACCACATCTTGCCGTTGGGTTGGGACCACGTGCTCTTCGTCGCGGGGCTGACGCTCGCACGTGCCCGCCAGCTGCGGCGCCTGCTGCTCGAGCTCACCTGCTTTACGCTCGCTCACACGCTGACGCTCGGCCTGAGCGCGTGGGGGCTGACGTTGATGTCGGCTGCCGTGATCGAGCCGCTGATCGCGCTCTCCATCGCGTGCATGGGCGCTCTCAATCTCGTGCCGGCCGCACCCCGCTCGCCGCGCCTTGCGCTCATTTTCGCTTTCGGCCTCGTGCACGGCCAAGGTTTCGCAGGCGCGCTCTCCGACGCTTTTCTCGCGACCGACGCCCGACTCGCGGCGCTCTTGGGCTTCAACTTGGGGGTCGAGGTCGGTCAGGCCGCCGTGGTTTTGCTTTTGTGGGCCCTGCTACGCCTGGTGCCTGCGCGCTTCGAGCGCCGCTGCGTCGTGGTCCCGCTCTCACTCGTCACGGTGGCGGTGGGCTGCTACTTCACGCTGGAGCGGACGCTCGTTAGCTGAGCGGCGCCCTGCGCCATCGCGCCGCGCTGCGGGTGGCTGCCGAGTTCGGACACCGCGGAATGGCCGTGGCTTGGCCCCTGCTCGGTCTCGGGGGCGTGCTGTTAACGACGCCGCCCGCCTCGCGAAGCGCCAGCGGTTAACGCACGACCCTCTGGATCCCGGGTGCGTTTTCGAGTATTCGGGCGGGCTGGAGGGTTTTCCATGAAGCTTAATCGTTCAAGAGCGCTGTTTCTGGTGAGTGCATTGGCCACGGCGGCCTGTGCCTCGGACGGGGGTGATTCCGACAGCACGGATACATCGACGAATGCCAGCGGCGGTACCGACGCCAGCGGCGGCACCAGCGCCAGCGGCGGCACCAGCGCCAACGGCGGCACCAACGCCAGCGGTGGCAGCAACGCCAACGGCGGCAGCGGCACGACCTCCGCCAATGGTAGCGGCGGGGGCGCGGGCGACGACGCAGGCGGCGCGGCGGGCGCGGCGGGCGCAGGGGAAGGCGGGGAAGCCGGGGAAGGCCCGAACAGCAACGGCAGCGGCGGCGTCAGCGGCGAAGGCGCTACCGGCGGCGTCAGCGGCGAAGGCGCTACCGGCGGCGTCAGTGGCGAAGGCGCTACCGGCGGCGTCAGTGGCGAAGGCGCTACCGGCGGCGTCAGTGGCGAAGGCGCTACCGGCGGCGTCAGTGGCGAAGGCGCTACCGGCG
>JAICQQ010000121.1 GCA_025937785.1 Polyangiaceae bacterium | reverse complement strand
GGCCCCGCTATCGCTGACCAACCCAGTCTCTGCTGACCAGAAACCGACCGCGACATGACAACTCAGGCCGCGATCGCGAGGGGCCCCACACAACCCCCTCCGATTATTGTCGGATTGGGGCTAGCTATTAATAGCGCGGCGTGTTGGGGTCGATTTCTTGCGACCAGGCGTCGATGCCGCCGGTCACGTTGTACACGCGCTTGAAGCCTTCGCGCAGGAACTGCTCGGCGGCTTGACGGCTGCGCATGCCGTGGTGGCAGTAGAACACCAGCACGTCGCCACGATCTTGGGCGTCGAGCTTCGCCGCCACTTCCTGGGTCAAGAGCTCCGAGCCGGGGATGCTGGCGATGTCGCGCTCGCCTTGGGTGCGCACGTCGATCAGCGTCAGCGCCTCGCCGGCATCGAGCTTTTGCTTCAGCTCGCGCACGCTCAACGCTTCTACCTTCGCCGGTTCGTTGGGGTTGTCGATCTTGAACGCTGGGCCTTGGGGCGTTTCGACGTAGTCGATAGTGAGACCGTCGGCTCGGCCTGCGCTGAGTCGATCGAGGGCAACACGCACCTTGCCCGCCGGCACGATGACATCCCCGCGCTGCTCGGGGCCGATGGAGAGCCCATGATCGAACCCGGGGCTCACCTCGAGCCGGATGACCTCGTCGGAGCTTTCGAGCGCCGCGGCCAGGGCTTCAGCGGCGCGCGGCGTGACCACGATGGAGGGGGTCTCGACGGGCGCCGCACTCACACCGAGTTTTTGCTCGAGCTCGCCCGACTCGAACAGCTCGCTCACGATATCGCAGCCACCGACGAACTCCCCGCGCACGTAGAGCTGGGGGATGGTGGGCCACGACGAGAACTCTTTGATGCCGTCACGCAGGCGCGGATCGCTCAGCACGTTGAGCGTCTGATAGTCGGGCAGCAGCGAGTCGAGGATCTGCACGACCCGCGCCGAGAAGCCGCACTGCGGAGCCCCTCGCGAGCCTTTCATGAAGAGCACGACCTCGTGATCGCGAATATTTTTTTCGATGAGGGTCTGCGTTTCCGAGTCCATGGTCGCGTTCTTGGACCGCGGCCGAAGCACTGTCAAATTGTTACGCAGCGGAACTTCTGAGAGCGACCCTCGCCCGCACACCTTTGATGCGGATGCATTGATGAATTCGGCAAGTCGCGACTTTTCTGAGGGGTTTCATCGCGCTAGGGCTCGTGCGCCAGGATGCCGACCTGCACGGTGAACGATGCTGAAAGCAGCGGGCGGCCCCACTCGGCCAGCGCATCGCGATCGACCCGCACCACGCTCGGAGGCACGGCTAGGCCCGCGAGGAGCTCGAGCCCCAACACCAGGCGTTCAGCGACGGCCGCCGACCCCCCCAGGCGCGCGAAAGGCACCCCGGCGAGCAGGCGGTCGCGCTCGGCTTGGTAGGGGGGTTCGGCTTCGCCCGAAACGCCGAGGAAGGCGAGGGCAGCACCAGCGCCGAACGAGAGTCGAAGACGCGCTCGCCTGAGGTGTAGATCCCCTGCCAGCGCCAGCAGCGTTGCGTTCACGCGAGCGGTGCCTTCGCTGGCTGTCGCCTCCGAGGCTCGCAGGGGCAGCATCGCAAACGTCGAAGCGGACCACCACGCGGCAGGTGCCAGCGTCAGGCCCAGGCGCGCCGACTGGTAGTTGGAGAGCGCGCTCGGTTCAATCGTGTACGACGCTCCCACGTCGGCGCTCAAGAGCTGCACCCCGATGATGGGGAGCGGCGCAGGCCGGGGCGGCGCGACGGGCTCGACCGTTCCCGGAGGTGGCTCCGCGGACGGCGGTGCCGGCACGCCGCTCAACACACCCAACTTCAAGAGCCTGGCGCGCAGCACCTCGACCGATCGCAGCGCCAGGAGCTCGTCGTTTCTGCTCGCGACGGTCACGACCTCTTCGTATGCCGTGGCACCCGTGCTCGGGTTGACGACCCACAGCTCGATGCCGGTCTTCGACGGTGAGGCACGCATGGCCGCGACCGCTGCGTGCGCGAGGGCGATCTCGCGCAGGCCCCGGGGTTCGGTCGACGAGGCCTCGGCGACCAGCGTCACCTCGAAGCCGAGCGCGCTCAGCTCGGCCTTCACTCGGTGCGTGATGCGGCGGTCGCCGGGGGTACGCGCGATGGCGACCTTCTGCGCTGCGGCCGTCGCCGCCCACACCAGCGTCACGAAGAAGAGGAAGAAGCAGACGGCTCTGCGCACCGAAATCGAGCGTAGCCGATTTGGAATCCGGGCGCGCCGATCGCGATCGTCAGCGGGTTTTTTCCGTCAGACTCTTGGCGACGGTCGCGTGCGGTCCTTCTGGATACCGCTTCAGGTAGGCCTCTGCCACGCGCCGGGCCCCCGCGCCGTCGCCGGACCGCTGCAGCGATTCCATCAAGCGGCCGCGGGCTTCGCGCGCCAGCGGACCCGAGGGCTGTTCCTGCAAATACTGCTGGAACCAGCGGGCCGCTTCAGCGTAGGCGCCCCGCTGATCGAAATGAGTGCGCGCCATCGAGTAGGCCGCGGTCGCCCCGCGGGACGTCCCGGGAAACCGGGTGCGCAGCATCTCGTACGCCGCGATGGCCTGCCCTGGCCTGCCCGAGTAACGAGCCGCGTCTCCCAGCAACGCCAGGTCGCTCGCGCCGGCGTCTGCGAGCACCTCGTCGAAACCTGCGGCGTTCGCCGCTTCGAGCGCCTGCTTGTACTTGCCCGCATGCGCCAGTAGCCGCCACGAGGGCGCGCGCTGGGCGGCATGCTCGGCGGCGGCGTGCTTCTCGTCCTCGCGGCTGTCTGCTTTTGGCGCCACCGCGCTCGCCGTTCCCGGCGGCGCCGCGCTCGGCCGCGCTGCTGCCTCGGAAGTGTCGCGGGTCGCGATCTCGTACTGGCGCGTCTTGCACGAGGCGCGCACCGTTTCACCCGCTACCACGCTGCGACCTTCCCCGAACAAGCACCCCGAGAGGTTGACCTTGCCCTCGTGCAGCCTCAGCACGAACACGTCATCGTCCGCCACCCACTCCAGATCGAAGCGCGTCCCGACCACTTGCACCAGGAACGGGCCCGCGCTCACCTGCCAGCGCGCCGACTCTCGAGGCACGACGTGGATGCTGCTCGCGCCGCTTTCGAGTACGATGTGCGCCCCGGACTGGCCCACTTCGAGCACTCGGGCGCGGCTCTTCGGCTCCAGCGCGACCGTGGTCCCGTCGGAAAACTCGATCGGCAGCGGTTGATCCGCCGGCGCCGACCACCAGTTGTCGAGCGCGTCCCCCTCCACGGCCTTCCCGCCCACCCGGAAGGCCAGGTGATCGGGCTCCGCGCCGCGATCGAGGCGCAGGATCACGAACGTCAGCGCTGCGGCGGCTACGACCGCGGCGCCCAGCGCGTACACCCCGGCACGCGAACGCCTCGGGCGCGGAAGCGCGAGCGTCTCGTGCAGCACGCGCAGCCGCACGGCGCTGAGGTCGTGCTGGGCCAGAGTGGCGTCCTGCTCGCTCGCGATTTGACGGCCGAGCTCCGTCAGGCCCGCGTAGGCCGCAGGATCCGTGGACGCGGTCGGCCGCTTCAGGTCGTCCATCGTGCCCCCCGGATCAGCCATTCTTGCAGTGACGGGTCGCGCTTGGCGACGTCGACGAAGCGGCGCTGCGCTTTCGTCAGGCGGCGTTTGATGGTCGCCAGCGACACGCCGCTCGCCTGCGCCACCTCCGTCAACTCCATACCGTCGATGAAACGCAGCGCAAACGCGATGCGCTCGTCCGGCGGCAGCTGTTTCAGCGCCTGGTAGGTCCGGCGCAGCGCCTCGCTCACTTCTGCGCTCGCGAGGTGCGCTTCCACCTCGGCCACCTCGTCGAAGGCGTCGTTTCGAATGAAGCGCCAGCGCACCCTGCGCCGGATGCGCCCGCGCGCCGTGAACACCGCGATGCGCGACAACCAGGGCTTCAGCGAATTGGGATCTTCGAGGCGATCGATGGACTCGAGCGCGGACACGAACACGTCCTGCAGCAGATCCTGCACATCCGGATCCGGTCCCAACACGCGCGTCAGCACCCGCTCCACATGCCGCCCGTAGCGGTCGAACAAGGCCGCCTTCGCCGACTGGCGCCCGCTGCGCAGCGCTGCCACGAGCCCCGCGTCCGAATCCGGAATCGGCAGCTCGAGCACACCGCCGCCAGCGACGGCTTTTTCGCGTTGGGCCTGGGAAGAGTGCACCGGTCTCCAAGTGTCCCTTCGCGGGAGGGACGGCTCAAGCCTCGAATGCAGTCGCCCCCCCTCGCCGATCCCCGCTGGGTGCTTTTTTTTGCTGCAGTCCGACGTACACCCCGCCGTGCATGCCCGCGTTTGCACGCCCCGCCCCGCGCTGGCCCTCTTCGCGCCAATCTTTGCAACTAGGATGGAAAAGCGCGCGCCCGGCGGTTTCTGTGTGTGTGGCTCGCATCACCGCGCCAGCTTACGCTTGGCGAAGGTCATTCCTGTGCCTTTCGACCGACACTCCTCGCGAGCACTCCTCGTGCTGTCCCTGGCAGCCGCCAGCGTCCTCGCGCTCGGTGCCTGCGATGAGCAGTACGCCGACGCCGTCATCGCGAAGCCCGCCGGCTCCTCCGGCAGCGTCAGTGTATTGCCCGACCCCCCTACGGGCGTCGGCGGCGCTGACAACGAGCGCCCCGATCCCGACGAAGGCGGTCCCGGCACCGACGACACACTCTGCCTCCCGTGCGCGTCGCGCGTCGACTGCAAGGGCCGCGACGACCTCTGCCTCTTCATCGGCGGCGAGCCTCGCTGCGGTCGCGCCTGCTCTGGCGAACACGACTGCCCCAGTGACTACGACTGCATGCGCATCGGGGCGGACCCCGACGACGAGCGCCAGTGCGTCCCCGAAGCAGGCGCCTGCCGTGAGTCCCCCGCCTCCCTCGGGGAGATGCGAGCCTACGTGCGCGCCGTCCTCAACGATGTGCGCGCACGCCGCGGCCTCGAGCCCCTGCGCGGCAGCGCCTGCCTCGACGAGATCGGGCAAGACGCCGTCGCCGAGCTCGTGCTCGAAGGCACCGTCAACACCAAGTTCAACCGCGAGTGCGCCAACTACATTCCCTACTGCGACTGTGACTGGCGCCAAGAGAGCCAAGCCTTCGTCAACCTCGACTCGATCACCTGGGAGGACGCCGTCGAGCATCCGTTCGAGCGCGCCGCCCAATCCGACCCCGACGGCGCCTTCTTCCGCAACGTCGTCTCCGACGACTGGGAACGCGTCGGCATCGGCGTACTTCTCGACGACGACTACCTGCGCATTTCGCTGGAGTTTGGGCCGTAGTTTTCGAGGTGCCCGCGGCGGAGGGACAAGCAGAAAGCCCTTCAGTCCATGGCTGCCGGGACAGGCGTCGTTGACCCGGCAGGAGCTCCGGCACACCTGGGCACCGAGTTGGTGGACGGTCGAGCGCGTCTGCGGTGCATACGCTCGTCGATCGTCCAATGCCCGTCGCCCCAGTCTTTTTCTCGCGGAGGTCACGGGGAACTGACCTCAGTACCCTACAGCCATGACTGTGCGTCAGGTCCATGTCGTCGGTGTCGCGCTCTTGCGCGACGCCCGTTGCTTGGTCGCCCAGCGAAGCGAAGGCACCTCGTTTGCGCTGCGTTGGGAATTCCCCGGTGGGAAGGTGGAGCCCGGCGAGGCGCCGCACGCGGCGCTCGTGCGAGAGTTGACCGAGGAGTTGGGAGTGCAGGTGCTCGTCGGCGAATGGCTGGGACGCGGCGAGGCGACCTCGGGGGATGTGCACATCGCGCTGGATATCTTCGAGGGCAGCCTGACGAACGGAGAGCCGCAGGCGATCGAGCACCGTCAGCTCCGCTGGTGCTCGGCGGACGAACTCGGTAGCCTTCATTGGGCGGACGCCGATATCCCCGTGGTGCCGGTCGTGCAACGGCGACTGCGGGAACGAGTGAAGTCGTGAGCGCAGCGCAGCGGTGGGGTGGGCGGGGTTAGAGCGTCCGCAAGAATTCGACCAGGTCGGCTTTTTGTGCCGCGTCGAGCTGCGAGACGCCACCGTGTCGATCGCCTTCGCCGCCGCACAGGCCGAAGCGCGCTTCCAGAGTTTGCGCGCAACCATCGTGCATCAGCGGTTGGCGCGTGCCGACGCCGATCAAGGTCGGCGTGAACAGCATCATGCCGGTGCCGACGTCATAGGCGCGGTTGTCGGCGTAGGCTGGGCCGATGTGGCAGCGGGTGCATCCGACGTCGGGGTCTTCGAACAAGCGCAGGCCCCGGCTTGCCGCTTCGGGATTGTTGGAAGGTTCCACCGGGACGTTCGGGATACTGTCGAGCCAGCTGGAGAGCGCGCTGATTTGTTCGGCGCTGACGCTTTCTTGCACGCCCATTCTGTCGCGCAACACGTCGGCGACGAGCGCTTCGACGGACGCGAGCTCGCCGTTCCAGTGAAACGGGGCGCGCTGCAAGACGTGGCCGTTCAGAGGCTGAGTCCGGCGCAGCCCTTGTGGGAACGCCCAGGTATGACCGTCCTCGCTGCCCTCGGGGTGGCAGGACGCGCAAGCGACCCCCACGCGCGTCGTCATGTGAAACATCGCATGTCCCGTGTTGGCGTGAGTCTCTGGGGACAGCTCCACCAGCGTGCCGTCGTCGAATTGTAGAATCGCGGGCTCGCGCGACTGAATGACGAGCTGGCCCGCCGGGGTGAAGGCAACGGCGACGGGTTCGCCCCACGTACGCAGGCGCGTCCCCAGCTCCCAGTACTGTGTGGACCAGGTGGTTTCGGTACCTTCGGTGCGCTGTAACGTGGTGGACACCGCTGGCCCAAGGCGGCCCCGCCACAGGTTGGCCGCGCTGAGCTGCCAGGTGTTTCCCGTCAGCAGCTGGGCCACGTCGCCCTGGGCGCTGGCTGCCAGATCGAAAGGCCCGGAAGCGAAGCCGTGGACCAAGTAACGGAACGGAACCCCCGTGGCGAGACCGAGCCCGGTGAGCACAGGGTTCGGAAGGGTCCCGGCGGTGGATGGCGGGATCTGGGTCGTGAGGTCCAGGTCGTGAGCGCCTTGACCGAGCGCCGAGCGCGTCGCTTCAGCCGGACTGCTCGGGTCCCCCGGAGTTCCCTCCCAGCCAGGGAGATCGTGCAAGGGGAGGGCGCTGGTGATGGGTATCACGCTCGCGTCGAAACAAGAGTTAGCGTAGCCCCCCGCGCTGGTGCGTAGCTCGTCCAGCCCTGATGCTTGGTGAGACAGGTACAGCACCTGATCCGCCGACAACGCCATGCGGTAGAGCGCGGTCGCTCGGGCACATTCGTGGAAGGGGTCGGGTTTGGATCGGGAGACGACCTGGCCGTCGCCGCTGATGAGCAGCACTTCGGCGCTGCGAAACCTCGACACCAGTAGCTGGGTCCCGGTCACCACCACGTCTCTGAGGTCGACGTCGAGCCACAGCTCGCGCGCGGGGCTGAGCGTGCTCGCATCCAGCGTCAGCAACTTGCCGCTATGGCAAGCCACGTGCAGCTTCGCCGTCGCGCTGTCGTAAGCCAACCCGCGGGGGGCCGCGCACACGGGGACTTCTCGTGTCACGCTGGCCGAAATCGGGTCGACGACGTAGAGGCTCCCGCTGCGACGACCGAGCGCATAGATCAAAGGCGCCGGCCCGGCGATCACGCGCCCCAGCTCGGCAGCGGCGGGCAGCGCCACCTCGGCAACCGTCCGATCCGCGAGTTGCACGAGGAAGATACGATCCCGGTCCGGATCGGCGGCGACGGCGTAGCTGCCGTCTGGGGTCACGGTCAGGGTACCCCCGGCGATCGCTGCGGCCGCTTGGCTATCTACGCGCCCCTCCCACAGGCTCGGAAACTCGATGCCCGGGATCTCACCCGTCGTGGTCGTGAGTCCGGTAACACCGGTCGTCGAGGTCGCCGTCGTCGTCGTGGTGGGTGCGCCCCCGTCCCCGTTCGAGGGCGCGGGACCGTGGGAGCACGCCAGCACGAGCGCACACAGCCCGCTCGGCACGAGGACATCGACGCGGGATGGGTTCTTCATAGGACCAGCTCTCGTTCTCGATGCGCCTGCTTGAGTCGCCCGATGAGCTCGCGACGCTCGTCCTCGTCGTATTGCACGATGCCTGCGGACCACGAGAACACCCGCGCGGGGCGCGCGTCGTCGTCGTGCCGGGCGATGGGCACGACGTGGATGTGGTAATGAGGGTAGCTGGTGGCGATGGGTTCCGACGAGCCCAGCGCCGCCACGAAGACTCGCGCCGGATCGAGGGTCGCCTCGAGCGCCAGCGTGGCTTCGAACGCGAGCCGTTGCAAAGCAGCGTAGCGCTCCCATCCCAGTTCCCCGCTGCCTTCCAGGTGAGCGCGGGAGATGACGAGCAGGTGGCCATGTCGCGAACCGAAGCGGTCCAAGACCACGACGCCCTCCGCGTTCTCGAGCACGCGATCGCTCCGAGATCGCTCGTACACGGCGCACATGACGCAGTCCCCCGGACGCAGCCCGAGGCTCGACTTCGCCAGTTCCAAGGCTGCGAGCGCTTGCGGCTTACTTAGAACCTGCACCGGCGCCACCCCCCAATCCGTCGGGCACGAACAGATCGCGTTGGAGCGTTTCGATCAACGCGACCATGTTCGCCGGTTGTGGCAGATAGTACTCGCTCGGCAAGGCCAGCGCCTGTTCGTACGCACCCAGCTCCGTCGTGGCGTTGCGGATGAAGTTGTCGCAGATGAGATCGCCGCTCCACCGTTGCCAGCCCTGCGTCTCGGGACACGCTCGAATGCGCCGGGCGAATTCTGTCACCGCCGCGATGTCGGCCTGCAGACGTTCGAGGATCTCCTCGGTGCCGTGGGACCAGCTCTCGATCATCACCGGGTTGTTCACGATATACTCCCGAAAGCCGTTCATGCTCAGAGCGCCGAAGGTTCCGCATTCACTGCCTCCGAGGGCGGGATCCTTCTGAAAGTACACCACGCCGATGCGGTCAGGGTTGTCGAGCGCCTGCTGGGCTTCCAGCTGATTACCGCTCAAATCCCATACGGTGAACGCGCCCCCGATGACCTTGACCAGCCAAGTGTCGGGCCGCAACACGATCTTGATCAGCTGATTGCCGTAGCTCTCGCCCGGCCAACCCATGCGCGTGGCCCACGGGTGCAGCCAGGCATGCCGCGCGGGGGCGAAGCGCTCTTGGCTGAGCAGCGCGGCGACAGCGTCGGTCTCGCTCATTTCAGCGAAGTACTCATAGGCGGCGCCCGGCCCGAGACCCTCGCGCTCGGTGCGCGACAGCAAGGGCCCACCCGCGCGCAGCTCGGCGATCTGCTCCTCGGTGGTCCACGTGTACAGCGCTCGCTGTTCCGCGGTCAGCTGGGTGCGCTCGAAGATCTGCTCGGCAAATACGGGGGCCACTGCGCCGTCATCGGGCAGCGAGCAGGGCTCGCCAGCTACGTCTGGGACTATGATGACGTCGCCCGAGGTCGTCGTGGTGCCCGTGAGCGTCCCGCTCGCGCTCCCGTTCGCGCCGCCGACGCCGGTACTCGATCCGGTACTGGTGGCGCTGGCGGGTGCGTCCGTCGCGGCCGAGTTTTCTGCTTGCCCTTCGCAGCCAGCGCCGAGCCACGCGAGCGTCAAGGCCAACAGCGAGACCCACGAGCGGCCAGACCTCCGTACGCCCCGACGAAACAGCCTCCTAGTCTCCACCACCCTCGAGTATGTGCCCGCTCACCCCGGGATTCAACGGCTCTCGGATGGGAACGGCGAGCACCCACCGGCAACCGTGTTGCCTTTTCTAACGCGGTGGCTCAATTTTCCGCGCGAGCGCCCGTGCCGGTTCCAGCTTCGAGCTGGTCTAGGTGTTCGCGGATGTGCGCGGCTTCTGCCGCCGTGGCTGCCAACCCAATGGCTCGATTCAGCGCCTCGCGGGCTTCTCGCTTGCGACCGAGCTGCTGGAGCAGCGCGCCGCGGAGGCCGTGAAAATAGAAGTAGCCCGACAGGGGTTCTGCCAGCGGCTCCACCAGCTTCAGAGCTTCGTGCGCGCCGCGAACCTTGGAAACGGCCACGGCGCGATTGAGCGTCACGACGGGGGAGGAATCGAGGCGCTCGAGCGCCGCATAGAGTTGATCGATGCCGACCCAGTCGGTGTCTTCGGCACGCCGGGCCTGCGCGTGCAGTGCCGCAATCGCTGCCTGGATCTGGTAGCGACCCGGGCGGCGATGCAGCATGGCCTTGTCGATCATAGCGAGTGCTTCGGTGATCAGGTTTTGGTCCCACAGCGAGCGGTCTTGCTTCTCCAAGAGGATGAGCGAGCCCGCGTGATCGAAGCGCGCTCGCTGGCGCGAATGCGAAAGCAGCATCAGCGCGAGTAGCCCCATCATTTCCGGTTCGGAAGGGAACAGCCGCAGCAGCAGGCGGGCGAGGCGAATGCCTTCGTCGCACAGGCTCGCTCGCTCGCTGTCGGGGCTGGAATCCGAATAGCCCTCGTTGAATACCAGATAGATCATCGTCGAGACCGCAGCGAGCCGCTCGGCGCGTTCGACGGGTCCCGGGGCTTCGAAGGCGATGCCCGTCTGCGCGATGCGCGCCTTGGCACGGACGATGCGCTGTTCCATGGCTCGCTCATTGACCAAAAACGTCCGGGCGATCTGCGCCACGGACAGGCCGGATACAACGCGCAGCGCGAGCGCGACCTGCTGGGTTGCCGGAAGGTCAGGATGGCAACAAGTAAACATCAGCCGCAGGATGTCGTCGCGGTAGTGGGAGTCGTCGAGCCTCGTCGCGAGGTCGTCTTCGACGTCCTCTTCCGCCGAGACCAGTCCTTCTTCCGGCAGCTCGGTCAATCGCGACTGTCGCCGCACGTGATCCAACGTCACGTTGCGCCCCACCATGATCAGCCAGGCTGCCGCGTCGCGCGGAGGCCCATTTTCGCGCCACTTCGACAGCGCACGCAAACAGGCTTCCTGAAAGGCCTCCTCCGCGAGATCGAGATCGCGAAAGTAGCGCAACAACGCCGCCACGGCGCGCGGACGCGCTGCCGCAAGTCGGGAATCGATCCACCTGGAATCTGGCACGTCAACCATCGTCAACCATCCTTCACCGCCGAGCCATCGGCATAAAACAGCATGAGGGGGCGGATTTCGTAAGCGCCGCCCGGATTGGCGTCGGCGAGCTCCCTCACGATCTGCAGGGCCTGCTCCAGACTCTCCACATCGATGATGTGAAAGCCCAAGAGCTGCTCTTTGGTTTCCGCGTACGGGCCGTCGGTGAACATCTTCTCGCTCTTCCGATAGGTGGTCGCGGCCGTGGTGGGCATGAGTCGAGCGACCGGCCCGAACTGCTCCTCGTACTTGCCGTGCACCGCGCGCAGGCAAGTCATGACGGCCTCGTCTTGCTCCTTCGACCAAGAGGAGGTCATCGATTCGTCGTTGTAACAAAGCAGGGCATAACGCATGAGCAGGACCTTTCCGAGGACGAGCGAACGCGGCGGACTCCGACACGGGCCGCGCATTTTCTGGATTCAGGTTCTGTCTTGTGCTCGGACATGGCGCGTCTGTCCAGGCCCGAGGGCCCTCCCGGTTCTGCTGGCCCCTGCAGGTTCCCCAGCGCGCGCCGAGCCGTCCCAGGCGCGGAAAACGCCGCTCGAACGGGCACTTAGAAAAAAGAGCTGGGCGGGGTGTCGATCTCGGGAGTCGTGGTTCGTCGTCCCAGCATCAGGAACGAAACCCATGGAAAACATCATTCTCGCCAACCCATCCCACGAATCCGACTCTTTCGCGGCGCTCGCAGCGGCCCCGGCAGACTTGCAGCGCGCCGCCTCACCGCTGGATCGGCAGCACCCGATCATGACGTGGAGCGGCCGAGCACTCTCGGGCCTGTTCGCCCTGTTCTTGGTAGGCGCTTCTGCCGCGCCCAAGCTGCTCCAACTCCCCGTGACCGAGGAAATCATGATGCAGTTGGGATGGCCCGCTGGCTACGCCTTCTCCATCGGAGTCCTCGAGCTGTGCTGCGTGGTGCTCTACCTCGTCCCCCGAACCAGCATCTTCGGTGCGGTCATCACCATGGGCTTGCTGGGCGGCGCCATGGCGACGCAGTTGCGCGCTCAGGCGCCGCTCTTCAGCCACACGCTGTTCAGTGTGTACGTCGGGCTCGTCATGTGGGGAGGCTTGTGGCTCCGCAGCCCCCGCTTGCGCAAGGTGTTCCCCTTCGTGCGCGACGAAAACTGAACTCATCGAGACCTTCTAGCCTGTACTATTCAATCCATCACTGAAAGGAAACGTGTCATGTCCAATACCATCCGTCTGCATCGCGTCTTCACCGCCAAACCCGACAAGGTCTACCGCGCGTTCGTCGAAGCCGATGCCGTCGCCAGTTGGCTCCCTCCCTTCGGCTTTACCTGCACGGTCCACGAGCTGGACGCCAGGACCGGCGGCAAGCACCGCATGTCCTTCCGCAACTTCACCACCGGCAACAGCCATTCTTTCGGAGGCACCTACGTCGAAGTCGTCCCCGGCCAGAAGCTCATCTACACCGACAAGTTCGACGACCCTAACTTGCCCGGCGAGATGAAGTGCACCGTCACGTTCAAAGCCGTGTCTTGCGGCACCGAAATGACCGTCGAGCAAGCAAATCTCCCCGACGTCATCCCTCCCGAGCAGTGCTACCTCGGTTGGCAGGAATCCTTGCAGAAACTGGCACGGCTCGTGGAGCCCGAGATCCAGGGGTGAAGATCGCGAGGGTGCTGCTGGCCACCGAGGATTCCCGTGGCCAGCAGCTCCTCGTGCTCACGCTATGTCCTGCTTGGTCCGTGATCCAGCGCGGCGTCGTCGCTGCGTTCCGCAAGTGCCTTCTGGTCGTCGCTTTCCGTGGGCTCGCTCACGTCGTCGTTGATCGCCTCGCGAATCACGCGTTCGGTGAGCTCTTCCAGATGAGCATCGAGCTCCTCCGAGAGTGCAAGGTACTCGGGCCATAGCGTCTTGTTTTGAAAAGTCTCCGGCGCCCGAACGTTCACCGTACTGTGCCGCTGGCCATATTCACGGTACGGTGTCAGTCCGTACCGTCGACACAGCGCAACGAACAACTTCCGCTTCCAGGGGTCCCGCAGCGAGTAGCGATAAACCGTCTCCCGTTCCCGCCCCCGCAGTTCTGCCAGCCGCGCGCGGATCCGCTCTGCCGCTCGACGCGCCGCCTCGCGCTCGCCGTCGACCTTGGTCCCAGCATGAAGCGCTTCGATCTTGCGCAACTTCTCGAGCAGAGTTCCTTCGAGTGGGAGTCTCATCCCCGAAACCAAGCACGGCATCGCCCAGGCGTCACCTGGCACCCATTTCGGCCAACTTTCGGAGGCCTGCGCTGCAACCCTTCAGCGGTTTCCGCCCCGATGGTGGGCCATGTAGCTTGCTCCGTAGTCGCGATCAGCTTCTGGAGCGTTATTCGCCGGACACCTGAGATCATGGTTTCCAGCCGTGTTCGCACCAGCTTTGGCGCAGGCCGCTGGTGAGCGATCTGCAAGCCGCGTGTCGCATTGCAGCGGTGCTCGTCCTCGCCGACGAAACCACAGCGTGCATCGTGCCGTGGCCACACCGCCCGCCGGACCACGACTGGGAGAGCGCGCCCGTCCACCGGTCGCGGTTGATTCACCGGCTCGAGCGTGCTCCGAGTCACCGCGTTTCCGAGCACCTAGCCCAACGAACTTTGTAAAGCGACGCGGTCCACCTTGACGCGCGAGCACTGGTGTGTATACTAAAGCACTCATTCTCGCAGACATTCCTGGGGGCCGCACTCACGGGAATCGGCCGTCACCGCATTCGTGCGGTCACGAGCCGTGTGGCTAACCAGTTTCTGGGCGTGATGCGAGCCGCGTGGCTAGACAGTGGCGGCAGTGTTCCAGAGGAATCAGTGACCGTGATGTATAAGTCAACCGCCAAGACACAAAGAGCGCCAAGTTCGGAAGGTTCTGATTTCTTCCTTGTCTCTTCGATTCAACCGCCTACTCGGGTTTCAGGAGCGTCCCTGACGAGTGGTGTGCTTGCCCTTCATGGGCTGGGCGATTCGCCAAACCAAAATGCTGTGATCTGCGACGGGCAGAAGTAGATGTATTCCCTCGGCGCGATCTTGACGTGCTGCGCGCCTTTGCGGTTCACGTCAATCGGGGGGACATGACGGGCTGTCTGGCTCGTGAGGTCCTTCTCGCCTCCGGAGCCGAAGGTTGATGGGCTTCCCGCAAATAAGGCGCATCTCGTTCGCATCTGGAGAAAACTGCGATGGGGTGGGGACAGGTCGCTGAAGCTCGTTCAGGCCGAGGCTAGGCGAGTCGAGGCATTTCTGCTCGCTGGTGAAGGACGCCCCAGACGCGACGGTCGAACACGAGTTCGTCGCAGCGGCCAGTCGCGGGGCGATGGGTTTTTCGGCTCAATCACGCCGCGGTTGTGTGCAGATCGCAACGTTTTCCTTTGGCATGGCGAATGCAGTGACGTTCGAGGAACCTGCCGCGAGGTCCGAAGTCCGGCCCCGTCGCGCAGTTCACAGATCAAGCAAACGACGATGCAAGTGCGAACCGCTAATTGGGGTGATGCCGCATGGGTGGCGGTGTCCGAACAGGCGCCTTGTCCCATCTGTGCTTCGAATGATGGCTGCCAGGTCCACGAGGAGGACGACTTCGCCTCGTGTCGGCGCGTGCCGTCGGTCTGGCCAATGACCAATGGAGCGTGGCTCCATCGAACGCGACCGCCGCTGACCGAAGAAGAGCGATCCGCGCAATCGGTGGTCCAACCCCTAGGTTCGTCGGAATTGCTCGCGGCGGGTTGAGTCCGCTCCCGCCGGTCCGCGCTGCATGCGCGCTGCTGCATGCCGCTGGTCGGCAACGGACGCAGGCGAGCGATGGGAGACGCACGCGAGGCGTAGCGCTGCGATGGAAGCAATGTGCGAATGAGGCGATGTGACAGAACTCGAAGAATCGTCAGACAGTCAGGGGGCCTCCGAAGTCAGGCTTTCGAACGTGACCGAACCGACGGTCTGGGACGATCCCGCGTCGCTGCGTGGAGAGCTCCTCACGGAGGAGCACCTGATCGAGTGCGCCGCACGACTCGCTCACTCGCACCTGCGGGTGAAGGCGTCGAGCTCGGCGCGCCCGCTGAAGAAACGCTTTCGCGAGACACGTGGGCTCGTGCGGAAGGCATATGCCACGCTGGCCGAGGGGGCGGAGCGCAAGCGGGATCCGTCGCCTGCGGAAGTCTGGTTGCTCGACAACAGCCACGTGGTCGAGGGACAGCTCCGAGAGATCGACGAGGACCTGCCCTGGGGCTACCTGGTCAAGCTGCCGCGCATGGATCGCGGACCGATGCGCGGCTACCCGCTCGTGTATTCGCTGTGCCTCTGTTATCTCAGGCACACCGACTGTCACGTCGATTTTCGCTCGCTCGCGCGCTTCGTCGACTCGTATCAGACCGTTCGAGTGCTCACGATCGGAGAGCTGTGGGCGATCCCGATCATGCTGCGCTTGGGGCTGGTGTTGGCCGTTGGGGCGCTGGCGCTTTCGGAGGCGAACGCCGAGGATCGCGACCGGGCGGACGCGTGGGCGCGGCGCCTGCTGGGCGCTGCGGGAGTTAGCCCGACCGAGAGCCCGGAGGAGCGGCTCCGCGAGCGCGACACCGCGCTTCGCGAACTGGAGGCGATAGGAGCCGACGAGCGCCCCCGTGAGGCCAAAGGAGCCAAAGGAAGGGGCGAGCGCCCGAGCGACGCGCTCTTGGTCACGCTCTTGAAGCGGCTGAGGGAGCGCGACGATGCGCCCGCCGAAGCTCTGACCTGGATCGCCAAACAGACCGCGCTGCTGGGTACCACGCCCGAAGAGCTCGCGCGGCGCTATCATCTGCGGCAAGCGGCGGATCAGGTCTCGGTCGGCAACGCGATCACGAGCATGCGCTCCATCAACAACCTGGACTGGAGCGAGTTTTTCACGAAGTCCAGCTACGTCGAGGTGATCCTGTCGCGAGATCCGAGCGGCGCCTACGCGGCGATGGACGAGGCCTCGCGGGATCGCTGTCGGCACGCCGTGGAACGCATGGCGAGGCGCAGCCCGTTCAGTGAGACCCAGATCGCCGAGCAAGCGCTCGCCCTGGCCAAATCGGCAGCGTCAGTAGCGCCGGCAGCGCCGGCGGCACCAGCAGCGCCGGCAGCACCAGCAGCGTCGGCGGCCTCCGCATCGGCAGCGCCGGCGGCATCGGCAGCGCCGGCGGCATCGGCAGCGCCGGCGGCATCGGCAGCCCCGCTGGCATCCGCAGCGGAGGCCGAGCCGTGCAGGATGCATGTGGGCTACTACCTGATCGACGCAGGCAGCCGCGCGCTGGGCGCGGCGGTGCGCTATCGCCCGAAGCTGGGCGCGCGGGTGCTGCAGGGCATCGAGCGCCACCCGTCGCTATTTTACTTGAGCATGACCGTTTTGCTCACCGCCGGCTTCGCGGCGCTGGCTTGGCTGCCCCTGCTTCGCCTCGCGCCGACCAGCTGGGTGCCCCTGCTGCTGTTGCCGGTCATCGTGATCGCGACCAGCGAGCTCGCGACGGCCATCACCAACGCGCTGGTGGTGACGTTCGTGCCGCCGCGGCTGCTGCCGAAGTACCGCTTCGACGACGGCATCCCCGCGGAGCACGCGACGCTGGTGGTCGTACCCACGCTGCTGACGGATGCGAAGGGCTTGCGGCAGCTCGTGGACGAGCTCGAGGTGCGGAGCCTGGCCAACACTGACGAGCACCTGTACTTCGGGCTGCTCACGGATTTTCCCGATGCCGAAGTCGTTGAAACACCGGAGGAGGCGCAGCTGGTCGAACGAGCGCAGGCCGCCGTCGCGGAGCTCAACGCGGGGCGCGCCGAGCCGCGCTACTTCTTTTTCCACCGCCGTCGCGTCGAAAACCCGCACGAAGCGAACCCGAAGCGGCGCTTTTCTGCCTGGGAGCGCAAGCGCGGCAAGCTCCACGAATTGAATCGGCTGCTCAGGGGCGACACCAGGACCAGCTTTCAGGTGGTGACGGCGCCTCGCGAGCTGCTCGCGCGGATCCGTTACGTGATCACGCTGGACACGGACACCGAGCTGCCGCTCGGCGTGGCGCGGCGGCTGGTGGGGGCGCTCGCGCATCCGTTGAACCGGCCCGTGGTCGATCCCAGGGCGCAGCGCGTCGTGCGCGGACACGCCGTGATTCAGCCGCGCGTGGGCACCTCTCCAACGAGCGCCCGCAGATCCTTCTTCGCGCGCCTGGCTGCCGGTCCTCCGGGCATCGATCCGTACACGACGGCGGTCTCCGACGTGTATCAAGATCTGTTCGGTGAGGGGACCTTCGTGGGGAAGGGCATCTACGACGTCGACGCCTTCGAGGCGGCGATGCACGATCGAGTCCCCGACAATCAGCTCTTGAGTCACGACCTGTTCGAAAGCATCTACGCGCGCTCGGCGCTGGCCTCGGATATCGAGGTCTTCGACGAACAGCCCGCGGCGTACGCGGTGGCCGCTGGACGCCAGCATCGCTGGACGCGCGGCGATTGGCAGCTCTTGCCCTGGTTCGGCCGGCGCGTACCCGCGCGAGCAGGCTGGCGACGCTACGATTTTCGTGCCTTCGACGCCTGGCGGGTGTTCGACAATCTGCGGCGCAGCCTGCTGGCACCGGCGCTCGTCGCGCTGGCGGCGCTGTGCTGGCTCGGGGGCACGGGGCCCGCGCTCATCGGTACCAGCCTATTGGTGGGGGTGTTCGTCATCCCGGTGCTCGGGCGCCTGGTGTTTGCCTTTGCACGCTCGGATTCCCAGCTCGAGTGGCTCGGCGGTCTCGGGGGCGACCTCAAGAACAACGCGCAGCAGGCCTTCCTGTCGCTGGTCTTCTTGCTCGACCAGGCCCTGGTCAGCGCCGACGCCATCGCCCGCTCGTTGTACCGGCAGCTCGTGAGCCGCCAGAACCTGCTCGAGTGGACCAGCATGCGGGACGCTTCGAGCGCAGCCGCGGGCAGTTTGCTTCAGGTGCCCCGCTTGCTGGTAGCCTCGGCCGTGGCGGCCTCGCTGTTCGCGGCCCTGGCGCTGTGGGCGCCGGGCTCGTTGCCGATGGCGGGTCCGTTCCTGACGCTTTGGCTGGTATCACCCTGGGTGGCCGTGTGGGTGTCGAAGACCGCACCGCTGACGGTCGCCGAGCCCTGGGGCCTGCGCGAGGCGCGCTCTTTTCGTCGCATCGCGCGCAAGACCTGGCGCTTCTTCGAACGCTTCGTCGGAGACGCCGACCACCACCTGCCGCCCGACAACTACCAAGAAGATCCGAAAGGTGTGATTGCCCATCGCACCTCGCCCACCAACATGGGGCTGTACTTGCTCACGGTGGCCTCGGCGCGAGACCTCGGCTTCATCACGTTGACGGAAGCCATCGAGCGCTGGGGGAAGTCGCTCGCTACGATCGAGGCGCTGGAGAAGCGCGACGGCCACGTGCTCAACTGGTACGACACGAAGTCCCTGACGCCGCTCGAGCCGCGCTACGTCTCGACGGTCGACAGCGGTAACCTGGCGGGCTACCTGTGGACACTGAGCGCCACCTGCCGCGAGGCGCAGGTCATCCCGTTGCTCTCACCGCACACGCTCGAGGCTGCGCACGATGCCGTGCGTTTGGCGGCGGAAGCGGTCGCCTCGCACAAGAGCTCCGAGCTTGCTCGCGCGCGCTGCCAGCAGCTCGAAGCTAGCCTCGGCCGCGCCATCGAGGCGTGTGCCAGCGACCCCACGGCGCTCGGGCGATCGCTGCGCCAGATCTCGAGCGAGCTCAGCCGGGCGCTCGAGCCGGCGGCCACCGAAGGCTGGCACTCGGAAACGATTTACTGGCTCGAGGTGGCGCGGCGCACGCTGGAAGGGGGCCTGCAGCTCTTGGACGCCTGCCTGCCTCAGCTCCGCGGTCTCGAGGGCCTGCGCAGCGCCGTTGCGGACGTTCTGGATACCGCCCTCGCGCCCGAGTTCGACGAACTCGTGAAAGCCACCCACGCCGCCGCCAATCTGCGGGATCTGCTGCAGCAGGCTCCCGAGCACAAGGCCCAGGCGCGCAGCATCACCGAGCGGCTGGGTGCGCGGCTCGACGCCCAGGTGCGCTGGGCGCTCGAGAAGTTCGAGCGCGATCTGGAGCGAGCGGCCGCGGAGGCTCACAGGATCCACGAGCGGCTCGACAGCTTGGCCGCCCGCGCCGACGCCTTGGTCGAGCAGATGGACTTCGGCTTCCTCTACGACGAGGAGCGATCGCTGTTTTCGATCGGCTACAACGTCGGCGCAGGCAGGCTCGACAACTCGCACTACGACCTGCTCGCCTCCGAATGCCGCCTGGCCAGCTTGGTGGCGATCGCCAAGGGCGACGTTCCGCAGAAACACTGGTTTCGCTTGGGCCGCTTGCGCGCCAAGTACGCCTCCGTTCCTGGCCTGCTCTCGTGGAGCGGCTCGATGTTCGAGTACCTGATGCCGCTGCTGGTCATGCGCAGTTTCCCGGACACGTTGCTCGATCAGACCTATCACGCGGCCATCGAGCGCCAGATGAAGCATGCTCAGAAATTCGGAGTGCCCTGGGGCATCAGCGAAGCGGCGTACAACGTCATGGATCTGAGCATGAACTACCAGTACCGGGCCTTCGGCGTCCCGGAGCTGGGTCTCAAACCTGGGCTCGGCGACGACTTGGTGGTGGCACCCTACGCCACGGCGCTCGGCGCTCTGGTGCGCGCTCGGGCGGCTCACGAAAACTTCGGCGCCCTCGCGCGCGCCGGCCTCGAAGGCAGCTTTGGCTTCTACGAATCCATCGACTACACGCCCGCACGGTTGCCCCCCGGTCGCAAGCAGGTGGTCGTGAAGGCCTACATGGCGCACCACCAGGGCATGACGCTGGTTGCGCTGTCGAACCTGCTCACTGATTTTGCGATGCAGCGACGTTTTCACGCCGATGCGCGGGTGAAGGCCTGCGCGCTCCTCCTGGAAGAGCGCATCCCCGCGCGCGCCGGCATCGCGGAGCTCGAGACGCAGCGCCCGCGCCCGCGTCTGGCGACGGCGCTCGACGACGACGCCATCGAGATTCTGGCCTTCGAGCAGATCCGTTCGGGTGAGGTGCGCGCGCACCTGCTGGGCCAAGGCGACCTGTCGACTTGGGTCACCGCCGCCGGCGACGGCTTCACCCGCTGGCGCGGCTTCGACTTGAACCGGTTTCGCGAGGACCCTGCCGTCGGCAGCGGCGGCGTTTACGTGTACGTGCGGCATCGGGAAGCCGAGCGCCTATGGTCGAACGGCTACCTGCCGACGCGGAGTGAACCCGACTATTACGCGGTCGTCTTTTCCCTCGACAAGGTCGAACTCCAGCGCCGGGACGGCAGCATCGAGACCTCGACGGAAATCGTGCTGTCGCCCGAGCACCCCGCGGAGATCCGCCGCGTCACCGTCACCAACCACGGCAGCGACCCCGCACACCTCGACGTCACAGCGTTCACCGAGCTCTGCCTGTCGGGGCGCGCTGCCGACCTCGCGCACCCCGCGTTTCAGAAGATGTTCGTGGGTACCGAGTATCTGGAGGCCCGCGGCGCGCTCATCGCCCATCGGCGCAAGCGCACTCAGCACGAGCCGGAGATCTGGGTGGCGCAGATGCTCACGAGCGACCACGCCGAGGTGGGGCCGCTCGAGGTGTGTGCCTCGCGCGCCGAGTTCCTCGGCCGCGGCGGCGACCCGGCCGCGCCCCGCGCCCTCTCGGACACGAGCGGCGCAGCGGGCACCGCATTTGTCGGGAGCACGAGCGGTTCGCTCGATCCGGCGCTGGTGCTCCGGCGCCCGATCGAGCTCCCGCCCGGCGCTCGTGCGCAGCTGACCCTGATCACGCTCATGGCCGAGTCGCGGGCGGCGTTGCTCGGGCTCGTCGACCTGTACGCGGCGCGGCACAGCATCCCGCGCGCCTTCGAGCTCGCCTGGGCGGACGCTCGCGTCGAGCTCCGACACCTCAACGTCACCGCCCAACGGGCGCATCGCTACCAGCGCCTGCTCTCGGCCGTCATCTATCCCCACCCGGCGCTGCGCGGCAGCCTCAACCCGCCCATCGGTCTCCGCGGCAAAGACGCGCTGTGGTCGCAGGGGATCTCCGGCGACCTGCCGATAGTGGTGCTGCGTCTGGACGATGCCGAGTTCTCGGGGATCTGCCGCGACGTGCTGCTGGCGCACGAATACTGGCGCCTGAACGGCATCGAGAGCGATCTCGTGATTCTCAACGAGGAAGCGCCCGGCTACCTGCAACCGGTGCAAGAAGCCGTGCTGAGCCTGATCCGCACGACCCCCGCCGAGGGCCACGTCGATCAACGCGCGGGCGTGTTCGTGCGCCGCACCAACCTCATCGCCGAGCAGGACCTGCAGCTCCTGCTGAGCGCAGCCCGCGTCGTGCTGTCTGCGTCTGGAGGCTCGCTCTCGCGACAGCTCAGAAACCTGGCCCCCAAGCAGCTTTGGACACACCCGCCCGCCAAGCCTGCGAAGAAAGGTTCCGTCGCGCGGGTGCAGCCGCGCGCCGAGCGGATCATCACAGGCGTGCGCACGAAGGCAGCCGCGGCGTCCGCAACCCCCGGGGAGCCAGCGGGCGCGCCGCGCGAGCTAGCGTTTCGGAACGCCTTCGGCGGCTTCGACGTCGAGAACGGCGACTACGTGCTCGAACTCGGCCCCGGCCAGCGCCCTCCGCAGCCGTGGAGCAACGTGATCGCCGGTCCCAGCTTCGGCACCCTCGTCACCGAAGCTGGCAGCAGCTTCACCTGGTACCAGAATAGTCAGAAGTATCGGCTGACGCCTTGGTCGAACGACGCCACGCTCGACCCTTCCGGCGAAGCCTTCTTCCTCCGCGATCACGAGGACGACGCCACCTGGAGTTTGACCCCCGCACCGCGCGGCGGAAACGCCAGCTACGTCGTGCGCCACGGCCAGGGCAGGTCGAGCTTTGCCCACACGCGGCGCGACCTCGAACAGACCCTCACGGTCGCGGTCAGCCTCGAGGATCCCGTCAAAGTCTGGCACCTCGAGCTGCATAACCGCGGCCCCTCCAAGAAGCGGCTGAGCGTCGTGGGGCTGGTGGAGTGGGTGCTCGGCAACCATCGCGAGTCGCTGCGCGTCTCCACCGTCACCTCCTATCGGCGCGACCTGCACGCCATCCTGGCTCGCAATCCGTTCGCGCCGTTTCCGATAGCGCGCGCCTTCTTCGCCGCGACCGAGGAACCCGCGTCGTACAGCGCCAATCGCGAAGACTTCCTGGGCCGCTGGAGCGGCCGCGACAACCCCGCCGCCCTCCATTTCGGCAGGCTCTCGGGCAAGGTCGGGGCCTGCCTCGACCCTGGCGCTGCGCTGGTGATCGAGCTCGAGCTCCAGCCCGGCGAACGGCGCCAGCTCGCCTTCGTGCTCGGCGCGGGCGAAGACGAGCGCCAGGCCATCGAGCTCCTGAGCCGGTACACGCAGCTCGAAAGGGCGGCCGCCGTTCCAGACGCCGCGCGCACCACCTTCGCCCAGCTACTCGGCCACGTCCGCGTCAGAACTCCGGACCAAGCCTTCGATCTGTTCGCCAATCACTGGCTGCTCTACCAGGTGCTCAGCTGCCGCTTCTGGGGCCGTTCCGCCTTCTTCCAATCGGGAGGGGCCTACGGCTATCGCGATCAGCTTCAAGACTCCATGGCCCTGGTGCACGCGCGCCCCGAGCTCACCCGCGAGCACCTGTTGGTCTCGGCAGCGCGGCAGTTTCTCGAGGGTGACGTCCAGCACTGGTGGCACCCCGACACCGGCGAAGGCGTGCGCACGCAGTGCTCCGATGACCTGATCTGGCTCCCCTGGGCCGCCATCGAATACACCGCCAGCACCGGGGACCACGATATCTGGAACGAACACGTCCCCTTCCTGCAAGAGCGTCCGCTCAAGCCCGGCGAGGATGACCTCTACAGTGTCCCCCCCGTCTCCGCCGAGTCCGCGCCGCTCTACGAACATTGCGTGCGTGCCCTCGAAGCCGCCAACACCCGCGGCCCGAATGGCCTGCCGCTGATGCGCGCGGGCGACTGGAACGACGGCATGAACCGGGTCGGCCTCGAGGGCCGCGGCGAAAGCGTCTGGCTCGGCTGGTTCCTCGGCTCGGTCCTCGCGCGTTTCGCCGCCGTGGCGGGCGCCCGCGGCGACACCGAGCGCGCCGCCTGGTGTCGCGCCGAAGCCGCGCGTCTCGGCGCCGCCATCGATGCCTCAGCGTGGGACGGAGCCTGGTACCAGCGCGCTAGCTTCGACGATGGCCAGCCACTCGGCTCCTACACGAGCGCCGAGTGCCGCATCGATGCCATCGCCCAGTCCTGGGCCGTCATCTCGCGCCTGGGCCGCCCCGAGCGCGCGCGCCAGGCGCTCGACTCCTCGCTCCAGCACCTACTCGACCGCGACGAGAAGATGCTCAAGCTCCTCACACCCCCTTTCCAAGGCGCGGGCCCCGACCCCGGCTACATCGCCGCCTACCCCCCCGGCATCCGCGAAAACGGCGGCCAGTACACCCACGGCATCCTGTGGACCGTGCTCGCGCTCCTGCAGCAGGGCCGCGGCGACGAAGCGCACGACGTTCTGGCCATGCTCAACGCCATCCGCCACACCACCGACCCCGCCGATCTCGCCAAGTACCAGGTCGAACCCTACGTCGTCGCCGCCGACGTCTACTCCCACGAGCCTCACGTCGGTCGCGGCGGCTGGACCTGGTACACCGGCTCCGCCTCGTGGATGTACCGCATCTCCATCGAAGGCGTGCTCGGCCTCCAGCGCCACGGTCGCGAGCTCCACATCGCTCCCTGCGTCCCCTCGACCTGGTCCCACTTCGAAGCCGAATACCGCACTCCCGGCGGCGGCCGCCTCCTCATCAGCTACGACAACCCGCGTGGCGTCTGCCGGGGGGTCGAGCGCGTCACCCTCGACGGCCGCACGCTGCCTGCCGACCGTGTGCCCTTACCGGACGACGCTGCGGACCATCGCGTCGTCGTCACGCTGGGCGATGTGGTGCTCGGGAGGAGGACGCAAGCGGGTGCGGGGGGCGGATAGTGAGTACCCGTGCTCAACGCCCGACCGTGTAGCTCGAGATGAGCGTGCGCTCGACCACGACTCGGTCGTGCGTTTTGGGGTCGAATTGCAGGTATTCGCGGTACAGGACCAGGCGATCGCCGGGCTTGAAGCGCTGGCCACCGTGTTTGAGCAGGGCTTCGATCGCGCGATACTGAGACTGACGCGCTTCCCCCTTGGCGCGGCGCAGGTTGCGCAAGGTTTTGTCCCAGCGCGCGCGGCGCGCTTCCTTGGGAAGCTTCGTCTGCGATATTTCCTTGGGCTCGCCCTCCTCCGGCTGAATCGCCAACATGTAGCGCGAGGGACGCGGGTTCTCCGTCTCCACTCGACGCGTGTCGAAACGTGGGAAGATCGCGACGGGGAACGTATCGATCCCCGCGAGGCCGGTGAACAGCATCAGTCCTACCACCGTGCCCCCCGCCGTCGCCGACACGGTCCAGTTGGGCTCTGCCTTCGAAGCAGCTGGTCTCGCAGCCGCCGTTTTCGGAGCTGCCGCTCTGGAAGCTGCTGGCTTCGCTGAGTCTGTGACGGCGAGCCCTGCCTTCGCCGAGTCCGGTGCAGGCTCTGCGGTCCCGGAGGCGGCGGTCACAGGCTCAGCTGGCTCGGCGGTCGCTGGCTCGGCGGTCGCTGGCTCGGCGGTCGCTGGCTCGGCGGTCGCTGGCTCGGCGGTCGCTGGCTCGGCGGTCGCTGGCTCGGCGGTCGCTGGCTCGGCGG
>JAICQQ010000351.1 GCA_025937785.1 Polyangiaceae bacterium | reverse complement strand
TAGCTAGCTGGCGCGCCCGCTCGACGTACCTGCGTGAGTCGGACGCGGCGCCGGGGAGCCGTCCATTTTCCAAGGTGCTGGAGCCGAGTTACATCACACCAACCGTTTGGCCAATCGTTGGTTGGCTGGGCCATCCAAAACGGCGCCGTCGAGGTCGAAGCGGGATCCGTGGCAGGGGCAGTCCCAGGTCTGTTCGCTGGGGTTGAAGGCGACCTGACACCCCAAGTGCGTGCAGATGGCGGAAACCGCATGCAGCAGTCCTTCGGCGTCGCGGCACACAGCGACTTTCTCCCCGTCGACTTGGAGTACGGCGCCTTCCCCTGCTCGCAGCTCGGCTGCGCTCCGAGGCGACGCGCCATGCAGCCGATCGCGCAGAAGTTGCAATGGAAAATCCACGTTCTCTTTGAGCAGGGGCGGGAGAGAAGTCGCCGTTTCGAAGCGTGTCGCCCGATACCAGTGGGCATAGGGGTTCGCGTTCCCCAAGAGGTCGCCACATACGATCATCGCGGCGAGCGTGCCGAAAGTAGTCCCGTTGCCTCCGAAACCCGTAGCCACGTGCGCGGGTTCCGCCTCGGTAGGCCTGCCGATGTAAGGCAAGCCATCCAGCGACTCGACGACTTGGGCGGACCAGCGCAGCTCGGGCTCGCAGCCCAAGCGTCGCGAGTAAGCCACCATGCGATCGAAGGCTCCCTGCGTGCCGCCCTCGGGCACGTGGCCCGTTTTGTGGTCCTCGCCGCCGACGATCAAGTAGGTCGCCTCGGATCCTGCGTTGCCGCCGGTCCGTCGCGCGCTTCTCACGTAGTGATAAGGATCCGCCGTGTCGAAGAACAAAGCGTCGAGCGGCTTCGCCACGAGGCCGGCCACGACGTAGGAACGATACTGAGAAATCTTGGTCTGGAAGGTGGCTTTGGTGAACGGAGCGTGCGTGGCCAGTAGCACCTCGGTGGCCGTCACGCGGGGGCCGTGCTCGAGTTCGAGCCGCACCCGATCCCCGCAGTCGAGGCCGACTACGAGTGACTCCTCGAACAAGTGAGCGGAAGCGCGTTGAGCGCGTTGGGCCAGACCGTTCACGTAGGCAACGGGATCGAGCTCGGCCTGACCCTCGAAGCGGACACCGGCCCCGCGCGCAATCGGCAAGGGCACCTCACCCAGCTCCACGGTGGCGCCGGCCCTACGCGCCGCGGCAGCTTCCGATCGGAGGGCATCTGTCTCGCCCGGGTCCTCGCTGAACAGGTAGCCGGGGACGCGCCGAAAACCGGCGTTGCCCTCACACGCCTGCGCCAGCCGCGCGATGAGCTCGCTCGCCGCGCGACTCGACTCCCGGACGGCGCGCGCCAGGTCAGCATCCCGGCTCTCGAGCTCGGTGTAGCGAGTGTCCACGGCTTCGGTCACGTGGGCAGTGCTCCGCTCGCTGACCCCGCTGCCGATGCGCCGCCCCTCCAAAACCGCGACTTTTTTGCCGGCCTCTGCCAGCAGCAGGGCGGCGGTGATCCCCGTCAGGCCGCCACCGACGATCGCAACGTCCACCTCGAGATCCGAGGTGATCCTGGCATAACGAGGCGCGGGCGCAGCCTGAGTCCAAATGGGCGAGGTAGCTTGCATGGGTGCGCCCATTGCAACGCGCGGACCGTCTGCGTCCGCAGCTCCGCGGCGGCCGATGCAGTGGAGCGCCGATGCAAGCACGCCGCGGTGGGGCAGCGTTGGTTGTCGCAGTAGAGTGGGGGACCCGGCGTGGTGCGGATTCTCGAAGGGACTCCCTGAGGGACTCGAGGGCCGAGCCCTTTGGCGCGACCCATGCAGACAGGCGCGCATGGCAAAAGAGCACGGGAAGCACGGCAAGAAGGTTCGTTACGCAGTCGTTGGTGCGGGAAACATCGCCCAGGTGGCCGTGCTCCCGGCCTTCGCCCACGCCCGGGAGAACTCGGAGCTGGTCGCACTCATTTCCGGAGATGCGGAGAAACGCGAGGAGCTCGGGAAGCGTTACTCCATCGCCACGCTCGGTGGCTACGACGACTTGGAGCGAGTTCTCGAAACCGCTCGCGCCGACGCGGTCTACATCTGCACCCCCAACACGGAGCATCGCGACTTGGCCGTGCGTGCGGCCGATCGCGGCGTGCATGTCCTGTGCGAGAAGCCGCTCGCCACCAGCGTGGAGGATTGCGAGGCCATGGGCGAGGCCTGCGCGCGCAACGGCGTGTACTTGATGGTGGCGTATCGGCTGCACTTCGAAGCAGCCAATCTGAAAGCGATAGAGATCGCACGTTCCGGAGAACTGGGGGAGCCGCGCCTATTCAGCTCGTTCTTCTCGCATGTGGTCCGTTCCGGTGACATCCGCCGCGACCCGGAGGTCGGCGGCGGCGCGTGCTACGACCTGGGCGTCTACTGCATCAACGCGGTTCGCCACCTGTTCGCTGCGGAGCCGATCGAGGTGTCCGCACAGGTCGTCGAGAAGAACGGCGCGGACGATACCACGACGGTCTTGCTCAGGTTCCCGGACGACCGGCTCGCGCACTTTTGCGTCAGCAACAGCGTGGCGGGCGTCTCGAGTTACCGCATCGCCGGCGATCGAGGCGATCTGCGGCTGGAACCTGCCTTCGAATACGCCGAAGGCAACACCCATTACCTGACGGTGGACGAGAAGACCAAACGCAACGCCTTCCCGAAGAGTGACCAGTTCGCGCCCGAGCTCATTTACTTCTCGCAGTGCATCCTGGACCAACGCGTCCCTGAGCCATCGGTCGAAGAGGGCATCTGTGACATCCGGGTGGTCGAAGCGATCCTCGCCTCCGCGCGCACGGGCAAGCCCGTGAAGCTCCCCCCCTATCAGCGCCGCGAGCGGCCGAGCGCCGACCAAGAAATCCGAAAACCTCCCATCAGCAAGCCCGACACCGTCAACGCACCTTCCCCCGGCATCCGCTGAGCGTCGCCCTGCCCCGCGCCGGCGAGGCGAGCGACCCCGGGGCCCCACACGAAGAGAATAGGAAAAATCATGCTGGCAACGAGCTATCGAGGCAAGGGACGCATCCGCGTCGAACAAAAGCCCGAACCGCGTATCGAGCACCCGAACGACATCATCTTGCGGGTCACCCGCACGGCGATCTGCGGTTCGGATTTGCACCTGCTGCACGGCCTAGTGCCAGACACGCGCGTGGGATGCACCTTCGGGCACGAATTCGCTGGGGTGGTGGACGAAGTCGGGCCCAGCGTCGCGTCGCTCGCGCGCGGTGATCGCGTGGTCGTCCCGTTCAACATCGCGTGCGGTACCTGCTTTTATTGCCAGCGTGGCCTCACGGGCTGCTGCGACAACAGCAACCCCTGCTCTACCATCGGTGGCGGCGCCTTCGGCTACTCGCACACCACGGGCGGCTACGAAGGCGGCCAAGCCGAACGAGTGCGCGTTCCCTTCGCCGATATCGGGCCCATGAAGATCCCGGACGACATGCACGAAGAAGATGTGCTGTTTCTCAGCGATATCTTGCCCACCGGTTATCAAGCGGCCGAGATGGGCGCGATCAAGCCTGGCGAAACCGTAGTGGTCTTCGGCTGCGGCCCCGTCGGTCTGTTTGCCCAAAAGGCGGCCATGCTCCAAGGTGCGGGCCGCGTCATCGTGGTGGACCAGCTGGGCTATCGTCTCGAGACGGCGATGACGTTTACGCCCGGCGTCGAGACTATAGATTTCCGACAAACCAAGGACGTGGTGGCCGCGATCCGGCGCCTGACGGACGGTCGCGGCGCCGATGTTTGCATCGACTGCGTCGGCTGCGAAGCCCAGGGCAACTTCATGCACACCTTGCTGGGCAAACTGATGCTCGAGGCAGGGTCCGCGACCGCGATCCAGTGGGCGATCGACTCTGCACGCCGGGGCGGTAACGTCGTTCTGGTCGGTGTGTACGGCCCACCCTTCAACCTCGTCAACATCGGCACGGCAATGAACAAGGGCCTGACCTTGCGGATGGCGCAGTGCAACGTCAAACGCTACATGCCGGCATTGCTCGAACACATTCGCGCGGGCCGCATCGACGCCAAGTCCATCATCTCGCACCGGTTTCCCCTCGAAGAGGCCGAGCTGGCGTACCACGTGTTCGACAACAAGCTCGACGATTGCGTCAAGTGTGTGCTGATCCCACCCGAGGCCGCATGACGTCGCTCGAAAGCCGCATGAAGCTGCTGGAGGAAACCATGAACGACTTCGCCCCGTCGCCTGATCAAGCCGTTGCTGCGCCCGAGCAAGCCGTCGACGCCGACAAAGCGCGGCGTCCGGGCAACCCCATGGAGCAAGGCCCCGCCCCCATCGCCAATGCCCACTGGCTCAAACCCGACCAACAACCTGCAGTCCCCGGACTTCTCGTCGACCCCGGTCGCACCCTGACCTGCACATTCGGCACCCAGCATCCTCCGCGCGGCCTGAGCGGTGTGCTCCGGCGCGCTGCTTACCGACTACCCGACTATCGCATGCGGCGATGGGCCATGCTGATGTTCGCGGACCGCATCGACGCTCTCGAATCACGATTCGTGCGTACCGCCAAACATCCTGCCACTTGGGTCGCCCTCGCGGGGACCGCCCTGTTGCTCGTGCAGCTGCGCCGGCGGGCGTAGCGCCATGGGCCGCGCGCTGCGGCGCACCAGGTTGCCCCAGCGCGGTGCATTGTCCCCGTCAGGCGCCGTGCGCGGGCAGGCGGAGCGGCAGCTTTCGCAGGGTGTATGCGAGCGTCGCGCCATAGACCACGTGCGCCAGCACCATCGATGCCGGCCTGCCCGGACGATCCCGGGAAGGCGCGGGCAAGATACCGAAGGCCGGGATCCAGCCCGCGTAGCTTGCGGCCCAGACCAAGAGCCCAAACGGCACGCCGGTCGCTGCTGTCGGCGTGATCGGCCCCGGGCGTTGCCGGCCCAGCCGCCGCCCCAACCACTGATGCAGCACGGCGTACAGCGCTCCTTGCGACGCTCCGAACCCCAGATGGGCGATGGCCGCGAGCCCTTGACGATGCCTCGGGGATAGCCTGCGCCGAACGTGCGCGCGAGCCAGGGCCCGTTCCACGATGTGACGGGGAGGCGAGCGCCCCAGCAGGCCGGCGCGTTGGGCCATCAGCATGAGGCCGGACATGGCGAGCGTCGCGGCGACGCCGGCGCTGGCGCCGAGCAGCAGCGATCGTGGAATCGACTCCGCTGGCGACCGTACAGTCATGGGTAGTGCATCGGTGGAGGGTGTCATCCGCAGCGGAGAGGCACGATGCAAGCCAGCAGCGCGCGACCCTGGCCCACCATTGGCATAGCGATTGCTGAGCGGAACCGCATGGCAACACGCAAGAAAAGCTCCACTAAACGCTACAGCAAGAAGGCAAACACGAAGATCGCGCGCGTCATGCGCGAAGCCAAGAGGGGCAAGCTCCGCTCGGGTGGGTCCGGTAAGAAGGTGAAGAGCCGCAAGCAGGCCGTCGCCATCGCCCTCTCCGAGGCGCGCCGTGAGGGCGACAAGGTGCCGCCCAACCCGAGCGGAAAGTCGTCGGGCAGCCGCAAGAAGGCAGCCTCCGGCGGTCGCAAGAAGGCGTCGTCGGGCGGCCGCAAGAAGGCGTCATCAGCGAGCCGCAGCACGCGGTCGACGAAGCGGCGGGGAAGCACGACGCGAGGAAGCACGACGCGGGGAAGCACGACGCGGGGAAAGACCTCGCGCCGGTCGACGCGGTCGTGAGCTACGGGCCCGCCTGGTCCGCAGTCAAATCTGGGGTGAGAACTTCGAGGGCGCGGGAGCTTGCACCCTCTCCGGGGACGAGCAGGCACTCGAAATCGCCCCCCCCGGGATGCCCGTTCCTTCGAGCACTCGAGGCGCCGCATTCGAGGCGCTGCACTCGAGGCAATGAGTTTTCAGCCCCGGCCGCCGACAGCCCAAGCCCCCCCCGTTCCCACCCCCTCAGCGGCCTGCCGCCGTTCACGCTCTCCCGCAGTCCAGTCGTCCCGCCTCTGGCTGGGTCCCCGCGCCGCTCGCTGGATCCCTCGCGCCGCTCGCCGCGACGCTGGTGGAAGCCACCGGCACGGCGTCTCGCAGCACGTATCGCGCGAGTGGTTCCCTGACTTTCAGCGCCTTCCGCGCCCGCTTGCGGGCCATGAAACCTGTGCCGTAGTCGCGATCGGCTTCCAAAGCATTATGCGCTGGGCACCTGATGCCAAGGTTATCAGCTGTGTCCGCACCACCTTTGGCCCAAGGCTGCTGGTGAGCGAACTGCAAGCCGCGTGTTGCGTTGCTGCGGTGGC
>JAICQQ010000364.1 GCA_025937785.1 Polyangiaceae bacterium | reverse complement strand
CCGCACGACTCGTGAAAATCATCGATTCTTCGCGCGCACATCGGCGGCCGAGCTGACGAACCCGGCGCGTGCACTTGAAGATCACTCGAGGTCGCGCTCGACCCAGGCGGCTGCGGGTAGATCACGAGCGCGAGTCACAGCGCAAGCAGCGCGACGAGCGCTCCGGCGGGTGGATAGGAGCCCGCGCCGCCGCCTGCCGCTCGGCCTCGTCCTGGTGAACGCGGGACCAGCATTGCACCGCGGATCCGTTCTCGCTACCTCTGGCGCTGACATGGCGTACCAACCCGATGAACACCGCTACCAGCGCATCCCCTATGCGCGGTGCGGCAAGAGCGGCCTCAAGCTGCCGCGCCTCTCGCTCGGCCTGTGGCAAAACTTCGGAGAGAAGTCGCCGCACGAGAACGCGCGGGAGATGTTGCTCAAGTCGTTCGACCACGGCATCACGCACTTCGATCTGGCCAACAACTATGGGCCGCCGCCCGGTTCGGCGGAGGAGACCTTCGGTCGGATTTTGCACAGCGATCTGCGCCCGTATCGCGACGAGCTCGTGATCTCGACCAAGGCCGGGTACTGGATGTGGGGCGGCCCCTATGGGGAAATGGGCTCGCGAAAATACCTGCTCGCGAGCCTCGACCAGAGCCTCAAGCGCATGAAGCTCGCCTACGTCGACATCTTCTATTCTCACCGCTTCGATCCCGAGACGCCGCTCGAGGAGACGATGGGCGCGCTCGACACCGCGGTGCGCTCGGGCAGGGCACTCTACGCGGGCATCTCGTCCTACAGCCCCGAGAAGACGCGCGAGGCCGCGGCGATCCTGCGCCGCCTCGGCACGCCGTGTCTGATCCATCAACCCTCGTACTCGATGCTCAATCGCTGGGTCGAGGCCGGGCTGCTCGACGTGCTCTCCCGAGAAGGCATCGGCTGCATCGCGTTTTCGCCGCTGGCTCAGGGTCTGCTCACGGACAAGTACCTGGCCGGCGTGCCCGCGAACTCCCGCGCCGCCCAGCGCATCTCCTTTCGACCCGACATGTTGAGCGAAGAAAACCTGGTCAAGGTGCGGGCGCTCGACGCGATCGCGGCGCGCCGCGGCCAGTCGCTCGCACAAATGGCGATCGCCTGGGTGCTGAGGCAGCCCGCGATCACCAGCGCACTGATCGGCGCCAGCAGCTGGGCGCAGATCGAACAGTCGCTGGGTGCCCTGCAAAACACCACGTTTTCGAGCGAAGAGCTCGACGAGATCGACCGCTACGCGACCGAAGGCCAGCTCAACATCTGGGCCAAGTCGAGCCACCCGGCTCTCGCGCGCTGAGGCCCGCCATGTCGATTCGCATCGTTCGCCTCGGCACCCGGCGCGCAGCCAACGAGGGCCTGCGCCTCGGCACCGTACGCCGCCCGCCCCGCGGCGTGCCCAAAGACCGCTTCGCCAAGGACGACTGGTACGACGTCTGGTTCCCGACCCTGGCCCCGAGCCTGCCGGTCATGAAACAGGCGCTCGCCGCCAAGACCGACAAGGACTGGGCCGCGTTCACGCGCAAGTACCGCGCCGAGATGGCCAAGCCCGAGGCCGCACACGCGCTCGACCTCCTCGCCGCGCTCTCGCACCACTCGAATTTCTCCGTCGGTTGTTACTGCGAAGACGAATCGCACTGCCACCGCAGCTTGCTGCGCGAGCTGCTCGTGAAGCGCGGGGCGAAGGTTCAGCGGTAGCTCGGGCAGCTCTGCGCCGACTGGCACGTGGCTTGCCGTCCGAAAAGGGGCACTCCCTCGTCTGCTCTATTTGAATGGCGCAATGGATGACGGCAGGCCGACACGCATGAAGTAGCGAGCGAGCGCCTGCGAGAAATGTTCGAGGAACGGCGAATCCAACCTCCAACGCGAACCAAGCTCGCGGGCTCGGCGCCTCACGTAAGGGGGAGGCAGGCTATAAATCAGTCCGAAGTCCACAACGAGGGCCTTGCGATTCTCAGACGGATTGGTTGGCGACCCGAGCAGATGCAAGCCCGCCTGCTGTCCCTTTCGAACGGTTTCCCACGCGCCCTTCCTTGCATAAGCTGGATTCTTCGCTTCGAACTCCGAAAGTGAGTGAATCGGACACAAGGCCACGAGACTCACCTTGTCGTTCTCAAGGTCGCAGGACTGCGTCACGATGATGAGGTCCGATTCGCCAAGCTCGATCTCGCCGACGTCTTCGCCAAGGGCGCCGAGATCTTCGCCAAATAAGGGTACATGGCAGGCGGGAAGGAAATCCCCCTGGGCCAGGGATTCGCCTTCCGTACGGATCCAAAACGGCTTCATGCGTCAGTCATCCACGTCCTCGAAGGGCACTTCGCGCGGCGATAGGCGACCAACCTTTCGATAGCGGACCTTAAGACGACGAACCGGCTTGCCTTCGAGGTGTTGGTAGTCGATGGGTGCATCGACCTCGAGCCGCGCGAGAAGGACTCGTGTGAGCGTTTCGGTAGCATTGATGCTCGCGGTCAGTCGCTCGAACAACTGCGCGACGCCCGTAGCTTCCTCGCCGACACCCTGGGACGGTGCGACAGGCATGAGATATAGGTGACCCGATCCGTCGCGCGGGCCTGTTGCCGGTACGTACCTTGCGGTGTTGCCTCGAACGATCATTGAAACAGCTCCCGCGCTTTGTCGGTTATACACGATTCAAAAACGTGGTTCTTCACCTGACGGAGGTATTCGAATCGCTCCCAAACAGCATCACCTGCTACGAGCAGTCCGGACGACTGCGAAACATCTACGTCCAGCAACATCGAGAGAGTCTCCGGGTTCGCGCTCGACGACGGCGTCGGCGTCGGCTCTTTCGGCAGAATGGCCTGAGTGATCGTAGCCACAACGAACTCATCGACCGGAATTGTCAGATTCATGAGGTAGTTGGACAACCCCTGAGGCAGGTGAGGAGACACCAGTGGCGCAGTTAGAAAATATTCCCCAAAATCACCAAACGGTAGCGGGAGCTCAATGCGGTTAATGTAGCGAACGGCGATGCGCTTGAGTCCGTTCGGTTTCGTCGCAACTCGGTACTTTTCCCACAGCCGTCGCGCCTCTCCGCCGAATGCATCCCAGCGTTCGTATGGGGCGAGCCTGCTTAGTCCGAAACCAGTCTTTCTCGCCTGATAGATGTAGCGCCCGTCGGTGCTTCGAAAACGCCACCCGATCTGTTCGCTTGAAATGGCGGCGCCAATGTTACCGTTTACCTGGAAGCTGTTGGAAACGACCTTCGTTCGGCTCGGGTAGCTATCATCCCCAATGGCTTCCAGGGTCTCCACTGACGGCTCGGAATCGAACGTCACGGACAAGTCGATGACTGCCTCAGTGATCGGCGCTCTCGGATAGTGCCTTTCGGGTAAGAATGTTGTCATCAACACCGTCGCTGACTGGCCACAGAATGTGCAACTTCCGAAGGTGGGGGCATGAGCGGCTCGATCAGGCCTCCCTACACTGAACGCCTGCAGGGCAGCGCGTCAACACTGGACGCCGCTCGCCCCGAAGCAAACAAAAGTTCATCCAGGATGGATTCCGGTCGAAATCTGAAGGCATCCTAAACGACGAAGGCCGCCAACCCCGCCCCGAGCGCGTCGTACACCGCGCGGATCCGGTGATCGGTGAAGAGCTCGCGGTGCGAGGTGAGCCAGACCTCCATCGGCGGGATCGCGAGGCCGGCGAGCAGGGCGCGCATGCCACGGGTGCGGCGCACGAGCGGCGCCTGCGCGAAGCCGATACCGAGCCCCGCGCGCATCAGCTCCCAGAGCAGCGTCTGGCCGTCGGAGCGCACCACGAACTGCTCGCGCCGGAGCTCGAAGCCGAGGCCTCTGGCCGCGCGCAAGATCGCATCCGAGCGGTCGAGGCCAATCAAGTCGTGACCCATGAGCTCTTCGAGGGAACGCGGCGTGCCGCGCTTCTCGAGATAACGGCGGTGCGCCGCGGCCACGATCGGGATCTCACCGAGCTTCTTCGTGACGAGCTCGAGCTGCGTGGGGCGGAACATGCGGATTGCGATGTCGGCCTCGCGCAGCGATAGGTTCTCGGTGGAGTCACTCGGGACGAGCTCGAGCGCGATCTCGGGGTAGGCCTTGCGCACCTCCAGCAAGATCTCGGGCAAGACGTGGTTCGAGACCATGTGGCTGGCGGTGATGCGCACGGTGCCACCGAGGCTCGGCCGCGCACCCTGCGCGCGCATCAAGGCCTCCGCGAACGACTTTTGAGCGGCGGCGACGGGCTCGTAGAGCCGCAACGCTGCGTCGGTCGGGCGCAGGCCGCTCAGCGTACGTTCGAAGAGGTCGATTCCGAGCGTGGCCTCGAGCTCCTCGATGTGACGCCCCACGGTTGGCTGCGAGATGCCGATGCCGCGAGCCGCCGCCGACAGCGAGCCGGCGCGAACCACGGCTTCGAAGCTCTTCCAGAGCGTCCAGTCGGGTTCTCCATTCATAAATGAATGGCTACCACACGTTTTTGGCCTCTACCGAAACGATTCTGAATGGCTCAGATTCAGCTTCGAGAGGCAGCCATGAACACGAAAAACGCAGCTCGAAACGTCGTCGTCCTCGGAATCAACGGGCACCTGGGTGCCGCAGTCGCGAGCGCCTTCGTCGAGGCGGGTTGGAACGTATCCGGCTTCGGACGCTCCAACAAACACAAGCTCGACGGAGTTCGCTTCGTTCAGGGTGACGCGGACGACGTGGGCTCGCTGCGCGCTGCGATCACCGGACAGGACGTGATCGTCAATGCGCTGAACCTCCGCTACGACCAGTGGTTCGAGGGCCGCGCCGAAGCGCAGCTCGCGAGGGTCCTGGAAGCGGCCCGCGGTAGCGGAGCGACGTTGCTGTTTCCCGGCAACATCTACAACTACGCGGCCAGCGAGCAGCACATCACGCCCGAAACTCCCGAGCGCCCCGAGACTCCGCGCGGCGAGATCCGGGTGCGGCTCGAGAAGATGCTCGAAGCGGCAGCGTCGCAGGGCGGGCTGCGCGTGATCGTGGTGCGTGCCGGCGACTTCTACGGCCCGGGGTCGAAGGCGGACTGGTTCGATCAGCTGATCCTGCGCGAGGCCAAGCGCGGCCGCGTCGCGCTCGCGGACCACGAAATTCGCCACTCCTGGGCGTATCTACCGGACCTCGGGCGCGCGCTGGTTCGGCTCGCCGAGAAGCGCAGCGAGCTCCCGCCGTTCGAGCGCTTCCATTTCGCGGGTCACTTCGTGTCGGCGGGGGAGCTGTTCCGCGCCATCGAGCAGCGAGCAGGTCGCAAGCTGAAGCGCGTCGCCACGCCGTGGCTTCTGCTCACCGTGATGGGCTGGTTCAACCCGGTGCTGCGCGAGGTCGTCAAGATGCGTTACCTGTTCGACAACCCGATGGCTCTCGAAGATCGCAAGCTCGAGGCGCTGCTCGGCCCCGGCTTCGAAACGCCCTTCGAAGCCGCGGTCGGCACGACGGCCGCGCCGTTCTTCGCCTGAGCCAACTTTTCGCGACCGGGCCCGTCGCGCGCAAAGCCTGCGCGGCGGCAGGGCGCGGAAACGCGATTTTCGAGCGCAAATCGGCTGGCTCGCCCGTTGCAGTCGCCCACGGCATGGCCACCATGCGAGCTGCCGTTTTCGAACAGAAGAATCGGATCGCGATCCGCGAGGTGCCGAAGCCGATCCCCGGCCCGGGCGAAGCGTTGATCCGGATCACGCTCACCACGATCTGCGGCACCGACGTTCACATCTTGCGCGGCGAGTATCCGGTCAAGGCCGGTCTCACCGTCGGGCACGAGCCCGTGGGCGTGGTGGACTCGGT
>JAICQQ010000228.1 GCA_025937785.1 Polyangiaceae bacterium | reverse complement strand
TGACCCGCCGGCTCCAGGTAGCCCTTCAGTTGGTCCAAAAGCGGACTGTTGAAGTGCTCGTCGTACTTCCACGCCCGTGGGTCGTCGCCAAAATGCAGCGTCAACAAGTGGGGCTTGCCGACGTTGCACCGCCCACGCTCGAAAGCTTTGCCGTAGGGGTACGTGGTGCGCGCGGGGCCGCGGCAGGCGCCGTACCACTCTTCCACCGTGCACAGCCGTTCGCCCGCGTTCTCGCATGCGCGAGCAGCCTCGACACGACTGATGTACGCTTGCGGCCGCACACCCGCCAGCGAGCGCGCGACGTACTCGACGCCGTTCGCGGGTCGCAAATGGGGTGGATGCGGCTCTTCCCCCCCCGGGGTGGGTACCACGAGGTGCGCCTCGTAGGCATCGATGCAGACGCCTCCCGAAAGCACCATGGAGTCGCTGGCTCGCGCGACCGGGGGCGCGCTCGCGGCCCTGACGACGGGCGCGGGCGCGGACGCTCGCGGGGCGGCGCTCGGCGCGACCTCCCCCGGCGCTTGCGTTTCCCCGCGGGTAGACTCGAGTTGGCATGCGGCGAACGCCTGCGATATCAGGGAAAGCGCGACCCCAACCGGCGCTGAGCGGGCGAAGCCAGCGCCCAGCGCGAGCATCAGCGCGCTCCTTCGGACGAAAATGAGCGGGCCGGAACGGAGGCCTTGGCCTCGGGCGCGGGTGCACTGGACGCCGCTGCGTTGGGCGCCGGCGCGGGCACACGCACGCGCTCGCCGCCGATTTGCGCGGCGCGCCAAGGTTTCACGTACACCACCACCTCTTCGCCCGCAGTTAGCACCTCACGGCGCGAGCGCTGGTTGATGCGTTCCATCACGCCCGATCGCAGCCCGTAGCGGTCACCGATCCGGGTCAACGTGTCGCCGCGGCGGGCGGCGACCACGACCCGAACACGCCCGGCACGGCCTTCGAAGTACTCGTAGAACTCGGGAGACCCCGCCACGAGCACGCTTACCTCAGCGGGGGTCCAATGCCGCACCCCGGTGAGGGGCTGAGCCTCGGGCAGGAACAGCTGGAGGACCTGACCGGGCTGCAGGCGCGCGGCGCGATCGACGTCGTTCCAGAGCAAGAGCTCCGCTGGCGTCACCCGAAACCGCGCGGCGATCGCGGCCAACGTCTCGCCGGCCACGACCTCGTAGAACAGCGTGCGACGTGTGGTGTAGCGAAACCTCCGCGCGGGGACGACGACCACTCGAGCGACGGCCGGGAGTGGATCGACCGCAGGAGCCTCCTCGAGCGCAGCGCCGTCTTCCACGGCCGCGACTGCCAGCGCTCCTGCAACGCCGGCTCCTGCAACACCAGCTCCTGCAACACCGGTGCCGGCAACACCAGCTCCTGCAACACCGGTGCCGGCAACACCAGTCACGACCGCGCCGGCCGCGACTGCATTCTCTGCGGCTCGATTCGAAGGCAACGCCGCGAGATGCGCGCTCAGCACCGCGCCTTTTCCAGGCGGCAGATGCACGCGCCAGGCGCGCGGGCCGCCGCTGGCGGGAGGGGCGCGGCGAGCGATCAGCTGGGGGTTCCGGCGCAAGAGCTCGGGCAAGGGCACCCCCGTGACCTGCGCCATTTCGGCGAGCGTCCGACCCGCCGCGAGCGTGACCGTGTCACGTGCTTCGGGCTCCGCCGGCGCCACGTCGTCGAGCCCGAAGGCCTGCCGATTGTTCATGACCAGCGCGGTGGCCATGATCTTGGGCACGTATAGCGCGGTCTCCCAAGGAATGCCGGCCTCGTACCGCGACAAGCGCCAGTAGTCGTTGGTGTTGTACTTCTGGATGGATCGGCCGAGCCCACCGGGGCCCATGTTATACGCAGCCATCGCGAGCTCCCAGCTGCCGAAGCGCTCGCGCAAATCGCTCAAGAACTGGACGGCCGCCTGCGTCGACAACTCTGGATCGTGGCGCTCGTCGACCCAGCGATTCACTTCGAGACCGTACAAACGCGCCGTGCCTGGCATGAACTGCCACAGACCGAGCGCTCCGGCCCGCGACCGGATGCTCGGGTCGTGACCACTTTCCACCAACGACAGCCAGACCAGGTCGAGAGGCAACTTGGCTGCCGCGAGCCGAGCCCGGATCGCAGCGACGAAGCGACCGCTGCGCAGCGCCCACTCGCGCGCCATCGCCCGCCCGCGCTCCGAATCCCGATAAAAGCGAAGGTACTCGACGACGCGGGCATCGATACGCACCGGCAGATCCGGTAACTCGAGTGAGGCGACCCACGCGGCGTCCGGCTCCGATAAAGGCTGCGGCCCGCGTGGGACCGGAGCGGAAGCACTCGGCGGCACCAGCGCTACGCTCAACTCCGACGCGCCGCGCGGCTCGAGCACACTGGGCCAATAGCGCCAGCCCGCGCTCGGCGTCGGCCGCGAGCGCCCGAGCAGCAGCTCCGCCGGGACGGCGTTCGGCGACTCCGTGGCGACCTCCGTCTCCGGAGCCCGTACCTCCGCCCACGCGGGTGAAGCGGCGGTGACCCCCACGACTCCCGCTGCCAAGAGCCCGAAGATCGTGCGCGTCGACGACTCCGCCACTCTTCAACGCTAGCTTGCTGCCCACCAGCCGTCAAACACGCCAGCAGCGTTCGCCGCGTCTTCATCGAGGGCTTTGCCATGGTGCGTCAGCCCGAGCGGATCGTCAGCAGGCAGAGTGCGAGCTTCACTCACGCCGGTTCGTGCGGGGTTCATGCGGGCATACGCCCCGGCTTCATGCGGGCATACGCCCCGGCTTCATGCGGGCATGCGCCCCGGCTTCATGCGGGCATGCGCCCCGGCTTCATGCGGGCATGCGCCCGGTATGGTACGCGCGCCGGAACAGGCGCCAGCCATGACGCGCGAGCATTCGGCGGTAAAATTGCACGCCCAGCACGATGAAGACACAATCGAAGGGCAACCGGTAGCGCGGCTCCCCGGTAGCGATGAACACGCCCAGCGAGACCCCTACCAGCACCGAAGCCAGCGCGCATTCGGTCGATCGCAGCATCGCCATGGGGCCGTTCACGGTGCCGATGTCGAACAACAGCAGCATCGAGGGCCAGATCAGAAAAATCACGAACAGGTACATCTGCGCCTGTGCCACCGGCCATTCCCCCGTCCAGATCGTCGGCCACGGCGCGTTGGGCGCGAACATGTCGAACACGTGCTGCACGGACAGCACCGCCGCCTCGAGCTTGTGCTCGTCGATCCACTGCCAAGCGGCCTCCATGTTCTGCTCGTGGTCGGTGATCGAAAAAGGCACCTTGGGGCTGGCCGAATAACCGTGCTGCAAGGCGCTCGGGCTACCGAACGTGGCGTCGGTCCACTGAATCGACGCGACGCGGTCGTAGTGCCCCAGCAAAAAGTCGGCTGCTGACTTGTTGGAAGGCAAGCAGAACTGCCCTCCGTTGGCTTGGGTACAGCGCTGACCGATCACGGCGAGCCCAGGCAGAGTGCTCACCACCATCACCGCCAGCACCAGCGTCTTCGGCTTGCGCGCGCCGGTGGTGAACAGCCAGTGCACCGCAAAGAACCCCGCCAGCGCCGGACCTGCGACTGTCTTGAAGGCCACCGCTACCAGAAACAGTAGCCCCCCGAGAATCGCGAACCCCAAGCGCCGCGCGAGGCTGGGCGTGGACACCGCGACGAGATAGCTCGCCATGCACAGCGGGATCAGGAGCATCATGTAGACCTCCGCCAAGAAGAACCCGGCAAACTCCACGTAGTTGAAGTAACAACTACTGACGACGACGGCCCACGCCGCGCTCCGCCTGTCGAAGGCGACACAAGCAAGCCAGCCCACCGCGAGCGGAATCAGCGAAGCCACGACGATCTGAAGCAGCATGAGCTCGAAGAACGAGGCATCCCGCTGATAGAACTGGGAGAACAGCCACGACGTCGCGGGAGGATGAGTCACGTCGTACTTCGTCATCACGTAGCTCGGGTCGGCCAGACGCCGAGCGATGCCGACGTACATGCCCATGTCCGAAAAAACCGTCGAACGCGGGTCATGCCTCACGAATACGTGCTGCACGCGCCAGACCACGCCCCACACGTACACGGGTAGCGCTGCGAGCAGAGGGAACCTGCCGACGAGCGCCGTCAGCTTCCGCAGAAAAGCTCCTAGTTTTGTATTCCGCACGAGACCTTTTCAAACAACTCCGCCGCTGAGGCAAGCCTCAAGACGGTCGCTGCGGCGCGCGCGTGTGACCACACCCTTTTTGCGGGGCACGAACTCGCTAGGTCCCGCTGTTCCCCCGCCATCCGGCAGCTGCGGCACACTCTGGCCCAGACCGGCAGAACCAGGCACGAGCCCGCGCCGGCACGTCGTTCGGCTCAGCCCCCGATGCGACGAGCCACCTGGCTCATGTCACCCGCGAGTTGCTCGGCATAGTAGAGCACGTTGGCCAGCAGGGGTGATTTGTCCTGGTGCATCTTGAACGAAATGCTGGTGCCGTCGCCGACCAAGTGCACCCCCGCATTTTGGTACGTGGCGAACGCCGGCAAGAGCTCGCCGAGTAGCTGAGCCAGGCCCGGTTCCTGAGTCGTGACCAAGTAGCTCGCGTCGACGGCGGGGTTGCCGGTCGGCAGTGGCGGCAAGGCCATCGTTTGAGCGATGGCGCCCATCGGGGCATTCTTCGAAATCACCTCGAACGGAGGAAATGGCTGGCCCGTGGTCGCGCTCAAGCGGCATTCGAACCAGGTGCGCCAGGTCACCTGAGTGAACCCTGTGTCTTGTTCGACGCGGTACAGGTAGACGAACTCGAGCGGTACGCCCTGCGGAGCCCCCTGTGCCCGCACCTCGATATGAATCGGGCGGTTGTCCTTGGGCCCGCGCTGCACGTCCACGTTCGCCTGCCGAATGAAGACGTTGAAGCTCGGGTCACCCTGGAGCAGCTGGAGGCCCAGGCGCTGGCTGAGTGGTCCCACTCGGTAGTTCGCGTACTGCTCGTCGTAGTTCGCGACGGCAGCGCGGCCCTTCAGGAAGAAGAACCCGACGACGGCGAGCGCCACGACTGGAAACAAGAATACGAAATCACTCATGGAGTCCTCCAACACTGGGCGGGCGCCAGCCGCCGGGAGCGACGGGCAGCGCGGCTTGCGGCGCCGGCCGCGCGTACGCGGTGATCAGGTTAGCGAGCTGGTCGGCTTGGCTCAAGCCGGACATCGAGAGTTCGCGGCCACTCGTGAGGTGCACGATCACCTCGACGTGCGTGCCGGATCGGCTGTGGTGGGTGATGAGCTCGGTACTGTGTACCTCGTGCTTCGGCACGGCGAGCTGCCCCGTCAGCCGACGCCAGACGAAACCGCCTTCGAACAGCTCCACCTGCTGGCGCCATCGCAGCACGGGCACGATCAGCAGCAGCGCGCCGGCGATGAAGCAGGCCGCAGCCATGCCCAAAGCACCCATCGCGCTCCCACTCGCCGCCGCGCCCTGGCTCGGCGACGCTACACCGGCGAGCTGCGCCAGGGTGAGCACGCCCGAGAGCAGCAGGATGGCTCCGATGTACCAAAGCCACCCCCCCGCGGCGAACGTACCCTGATGCAGCGAAAGCCTTTGGCCGAAGCCTCCTTGCGGTCCACCCGACATGACGACTCACCCTTCCTGGGGGCGGGTTCAGCGCCCTTCACGAGATGCTGCCATGGTCCGTGTCTCGGCGTCGCCGGAGAAAATGCGCTACGGGCGTGCTCCACGCTGAATCAGCAGGATCGACCGGCGAGCGCGCGTGACGGCGATTACAAAAATCACTTTGGTTAACGCAGCTCGCGCTCTTCGCGGCCGGGCGTCATGCGGTAGTCCGCGCGGTAGACGCGGTAGTCGAGATTCGGGAACAAGTTGTCTCGCGCCTCGAGCTCCGAGAGAGCCGCTTCGTCGAAAGCGCGCGCGCGCAGCATGCCCCACAGCTCGCGGAACCTGCTCAGGTGCTCCTTCGTCCGCCGCTCGGCATACGAGACCACGGTCCCTTGACTCATGATGAAGGCCCAGTCGCTGGCCTGAGCCAGGAGCAGCTCGCGCGCGGCCTGGTTCAGCGCGCGGCGGGCGCTACCCGTCGCCGCCGGCTCGGCTTCGGCCAGCTCCACCATCCGGTCCGCCGCTTCGTGAAGGTGCGGGTAGATCCAGTCGTTCTTCCCGTTCAGCCACATCTCGCTGTAGCCCTTGTAGCCCCAGCTCGACGGCACCGGGTTCGCGAGCTGGTTCACCGGATACGAGTCGAGGTAGTCCGATGGCGTCACCAGGCTCAAATGCTCTGGAGCCCGAGCCACGTTCTCGAGCACGTGACCCAACCAGTCAGGTCCCTCGAACCACCAATGCCCGAAGAGCTCGGCGTCGTAGGGCGCCACGACGATGGGTGGCCGCCCCATGCGTTCGGCGAGCCACTCGACCTGCGCGCGACGGTTGTCGAAGAAGTTCTGCCCATGCTCCCTCGCCCGCTCGAGCGCTCGCTCGCGCACGTAAAGCTCCTTGGCTTCGGTGCCTCCGGTCACCCGGTGGTACTTGATGCCGACGTTGCGGCGGATCCCCAGCTCGTGTGCGAGCGGGCCAAGCGCCTTGGCGTCGAGGTCGAAGCCGACGTCGCGGTAGTACTCGCGGTAGTACGGATCGCCGGGATAACCCTCACGCGAACTCCACACTTGCTCCGTCGATTCGGGATCTCTGCCGAAGCAGGCCACACCCGCGGGGCTGCACAGCGGCGCGTATACACCGTAGTACGCTTGCCCGGGCGCGTGGTCGATGGCATGAGTCTCCACGAACGTATAGCGGATGCCTGCCTCCGCCAGCACCCGATCCAAACCGGCAAAATAGCCGCATTCGGGGAGCCACAGGCCCGGGGGTGCAGCACCGAACCACTCGCGGTGGTGCTGGACCCCGACCAAAAGCTGCGCGCGCACGGCCGCCGGGTTCTGGTTCAACAACGGCAAGAAGCCATGCGTTGCGCTGCAGGTGATGAGCTCGACGCAGCCCGCGTCGCTCAAGCGACGAAACGCCGCAACCAGGTCACCGCCCCAACGCTCGTCATAGTCTCGGCGGGCCCTGGCGAAGCGGTCGCGGTACAGATTCGCGGTGCGCTGCAAGGCCGGCTCGTGACGCGTGCGCCGCACCTCGCGCTCGCTGAGATCGCAGAGATGACCCAGGTGCCGCTCGAAGCGGAAGCGCAGCAGCGGATCCTTCAGCATCGCCACCAGCGTGGGGCTCAGCGAGAGGGTGATGCGGTACTCGATCCCCCGCTCGCTCAGGTCTTCGAGCAGCCACAACAGCGGAATGTACGTCTCGAGGATGGCCTCTCGCAGCCAACCCTCTTCGAGAAAGTCCTCGTGCTCCGGGTGGCGAATGAAGGGCATGTGCGCGTGGAGCACCAGGCACACGTGGCCCCGACTCATGCGCTCGGCTTCTCCGCTCGATCGCGCGCTTGCGTGCGGGTGAAAGAGCCACCCGAGCCGGTCGTGACACCCGCCAAAGACACGCTGCGACTCGACTCGCCAGCGTCGCCTGCGCTCGGCGCGGGCGCGCCCGGCTGACTTCGCGCTTCGAGCGCCAGAGCGTGAGGTGTCGCGCCGCGGGTCGCAGGAGCATTCGAAGTGGGGGGCGCCTCCCCTGCGGTCGCGAGCTCGGCACCCTCGCTGCCCTCCCCGCGCGTCGCAGCGACCCAGGGTTGTTCATCAGCGAAGTGGGTAGCGGGCGCGGGCGCATCCGCGGCGCTGCGAGTCATCCGCGGCATGCGCGGATCGGACTCGGGCACGGCGTGCGTCGTCGCGTGCTCGGGATCTGCCGTCCTCCACTCGGGCTCTCGCGCTGGTGACAGCTGCGCGGCCGGCACGACCACCGGAGCCGAGCGACACACGCCGGCGAACCCGCCCGACACGCGCGCGCCGAGCTCGACCAGGTAGGTTTTGTCGGACGCCCAAAGGTCGATGTACCAGTTGCGCGAGTCGAGATCGATGTCTACGTCGAAATGCCCGTGGGCGCTGGCCGTGTCCGCCTCGACGCGCGTGACGTCATGGAAACGCAGCACCCACGTCGCCGGACCGAGCTCGGTGCCCGCGAGGCGTGCGCGCGCCGCTGCGGCATCAGCCGGCGTGACCTCCCAGTAGGCGTGCACGTGGTGCGGATCGATCGCGAGCACCACGACACGTGAGCGCCCGTAGCTTTGGGGCAACTCCAGCTCCGGGTTCGCTCGCTCAGCGGCGGTCGCAGGTGCGCTGGCCCCCAGCGGGGGGCTCGGCGCGGGAACCGCAGGAGGATTCGATGCAACGCGACGCGCGGGCGCGGCCGCTTCACGAGCCTCCGCTTCACGAGCCTCCGCTTCACGAGCCTCCGCTTCACGAGCCTCCGCTTCACGAGCCTCCGCTTCACGAGCCTCCGCTTGACGAGCCTCCGCCCCACGCTCCGTTTCGCGAGCCTCCGCCTCCGCGGGCTCGGGTGCCGGTTTTCTGGTGCGGAGCCGCCGCAGGGCGCGCGCGACCACCTGCTCTGCGCCCGACTCTACCTTGAGGAAAAAGGAACCGATCCGCGCGGTCATTCGGGATCGTCTGTGCGGAAAAGCTGAACGAATTCTGCCCATGGGTGCGTCCCTCGAGCGCCTCACGCAAGCCGCCGAGCCCCGGACTTGTACTACAAACTCGTGCCAACAGCTGCGGGTTCTTCTTCCTGGATCAGCGAATTCGTGGGCGGCGGGCCTTGCGCCGGCTGCCGATTCAACAGCACGAGCGACGCCGGCCCCCGCGCATCACTAAGTCCCGTCGTCGGCGGCGGCGCCCCGCAAGTGCTGTCCGCAGCGCCTCCCCTGGGCGGAAATCACCGTGAAACGGCCAGCTTGGCCCCACCGGCGCGGTTGGGACAAACACGGTTTGTGCCCGCCCAGCATGCTGACTACTCTCGCTCTGGGTGCATGACCCTTCCTCCTCCTCCCTTCTATCGATTTCGCCCCCACCCCTGGCACGGCCTCGACGTCGGCTTGGATGCGCCGCGCATCGTGAACGCTTACATCGAGCTCACGCCGTTCGACACGATGAAGTACGAGATCGACAAATCGACCGGATACCTGATCGTCGATCGGCCCCAGCGCAGCTCCGCGTTGTCTCCCACGCTCTACGGCTTCATCCCGCGCACCTTTTGCGCGGCGCGCGTGGCGGCGCTGTCCCCGGACGCGATCGCCGGCGGGGATGGCGATCCCCTCGACATCTGCGTGTTCAGTGAGCGGCACATCGAACGTGCGGAGGTGGTCCTGCGTGCGCGCATCGTCGGAGGCATTCAGATGGTGGACGACGGCGAAGCGGACGACAAGATCGTCGCGGTGCTCCACAACGATCCCTTCTTCGACGCCACCGAAGACCTGTCCGAGCTGCCGCAGACCTTGGTCGATCGGCTGATTCACTACTTCTCGACCTACAAGCTCATGCCGGGAACCAACCACAAGGTCAGCGTGACCAGCACGTATGGCCGCACCCATGCCTGGCAAGTCGTCGAAGCAGCCGTGCACGACTACGCCGAGTCCTACGATCTGGCGCCGCCATCGCTGCAATACTGAGTCGCAGTTTAGGCCACGGGTGAAGTGGCGAAGTAGCCGTGGTACACTCGTCGTCCTCAGAGGGCTCGTTGGACCATCGCACCACGCTCGCCGAACGTACGCTCGCCATCACCGAGCGAATCACCCACATCGGAAGCTGGGAGTGGCAGCTGCAAGCGAACACCGTTCGCTGGTCCGACGAGCTCTTTCGCATCTACGGCTTCGCACCGCAGTCGCGTCCCGTCACGCCGGAGTTCTTCTTGTCGCGCGTCTATCCGGAGGACCGCGAGCTGGTGCAAGAGGGGGTGCGGCAAGCCCTGGAACGGGGCGGCAAGTTTCATTGGCGCGAGCGCATCGTGCGCCCCGACGGCTCCGTTCGTGTGCTCGACACGGTGGGTGAGGTGCTGAAGACGGAAGACACGACCTCGTTGCTGGGCACCTGCCGCGACGTCACGGACGAACAGCAACGCCTCGAGCAAGTGCGCCGCTTCGCCGACATCTGTCACAACATTCAGATCGGGCTGTCTGTCTGGGCGACCGCCGCTGACGACGACTCCGGCCCGTTCCTACTCACGACGTACAACCCGGTGCTCGAACGCATCGCTGGGCTGCCCCTCGCACCGCTCGTGGGCCAGCCCTTCCACGCGATTTTTCCGAACGCCGCCGCCGGCGCCATCGAAGCATTGCTGCGCGAGGTAGCGCAGAGCGAGCAGACCTACGAGGTCGACGCGGCGCTGCTCGGCAGCGACGGTCTTTCGCGGCACCTGAGCTGCAAGGGCTTCCCCTTGCCGGGTCGAAGCGTGGGACTCGCCTTGCTCGACACCACGCAGCAAACCCGGGAACGCGCGCTGCAAGCCGCGGAACAGGCGGTGCTCGAGCAGGTGGCCACGGGCGCGCCATTGCAGCGTGCGCTCGAGACCTTGATCCGGGCCGTGGAAGAACACGCCCCGCCCACGATCGGTTCGATCCTGTTGCTCGACTCCGACGGCCTGCGCGTACGCCACGGCGCGGCTCCGGGCTTGCCTCGCAGCTATCAGGCAGAGATCGACGGCTCGCGCATCGGACCCAAGGCAGGCTCCTGCGGCACCGCCGCGTTCTTGCGCCGGGCGGTGTTCGTCGACGACATCGAAACCGATCCGCTCTGGGACGACTACCGCGCGACAGCGCTCGCGCACGACCTGCGCGCTTGCTGGTCCACGCCGATCGTGTCGACGGACCAGCGCGTCCTCGGAACCTTCGCCTTTTATTACAAAACGCCCCGAAAACCGACGCGCGAAGACCAAGCGTTGGTCGGGCGCGCTTCGCGCCTCGCAGGTATCGCCATCGAGCGGCAACAGATGGAAGCGGTCCTGCGCAACCTTTCGGCCCACGTACAGACCGCGCTCGAGAACGATCGTACGCGTATTGCCAGGGAAATACATGACGATCTCGGACAGTCGCTCACCGCGCTGAAGATGGACATCGCATGGATTCGCCGGCGGGCCGCGGCCACCGGCGCGACTTTGACCGAAGAAATCAGCGAGAAGCTGGCGAGCATGTCCAGCTTCACGGACGGCGTCATCCAACGCGTCCGACAGATTTCCTCCGAGCTTCGCCCCGGCGTGCTGGACGATCTGGGTCTCGTGGCAGCCATCGAATGGCAGGCGCAGGCGTTCGAGGAGCGCACGGGGACGCAATGTCTGGTGCGCAGTCAAGACACCGAACTCACGCTGCAACGCGAGCTTAGCACGGCCGCATTCCGGATCTTCCAAGAGGCACTCACCAACGTGGCCCGGCATGCCGGCGCGCACCGCGTCGACGTCAGCATCATGACCCGTGAATCCGAGCTGTTCATCGACATCGAGGACGACGGCGTGGGCATTCCGGCCGAGCGCGCCACCAACCCCACGTCGCTCGGCCTGCTGGGGATCCGCGAGCGCGCGCAGCGTCTGAACGGCGACGTGCTGGTCGTGCCGACCGAACCGCACGGGACGCGTGTCTCGCTCCGCTTGCCCATTCGCCCGGACGGGACCCCATGATTCGCGTGATGATCGCCGACGACCACGCCGTCGTGCGCCGCGGTCTGCGACAGATCCTCTCCGAGACCGAGGACATCCAGGTGGTCGGCGAAGCCAGCAACGCAGACGAAGTCCGCGCCCAGGCTCAAGAGCTGCGCTGGGACGTCCTGGTGCTCGACATGAACATGCCGGGGGGCAGTAGCTTCGACTTGTTGAAAGACGTGCGCACGCAAGATCCCAAGGCGAAGGTCTTGGTGCTCACCATGTTTCAAGAGGAGCAGTACGGCGTGCGCTGCATCCGCGCGGGCGCTTCCGGGTTCTTGAGCAAAGAGAGCGCCCCCGAAAAGTTGCTCGAGGCGGTGCGTAAGTTGGCACACGGCGGCAAGTACATCAGCGTCGAGCTCGCTGAAGCGCTGGCCTCGGCGGTCGCGGGTGAAACCGATGGCAACCCGCACGATCGGCTCTCCGACCGCGAAATGGAGGTATTTCGGCAGCTTGCCAGCGGGCGCACGGTCTCGCAGATCGCCGAAGCGCTGTCGCTGAGCGTGAAGACCGTCAGCACCCACCGCACCCGCATCCTGAAAAAGATGGGGATGGGCTCCAACGCGGAGCTGATGCGCTACGCGCTCAAGAACGGTCTGGCCTGAGCGCGAGTCCGGGCGACCTCGCCGAACGTGCTGACTTCCCCCTCGGCTCGGCAGTCGTAGGACGAACACCGACAAGCCCGAGCGCGCGGTCCTACCCCCTCCGGTCGGGCCGTCCGATAGCTGGCCGCGAGCAAACTCGATATACAGAACAACTGTGGACGTACTCGTCGTCGACGACGCAGCCGCTATCCGCTCTCGTCTGCGCACGATGTTCGTGGACGTGCCCGGGATTGCTTCGGTGCGCGAAGCGGGCAACTTGGCGGAAGCCCGCGAGTTGCTCGAACAACAGACCCCCGAGGTCGTGGTGCTCGACCTACACTTGTCGGCCGAGAGCGGGCTCGATCTGCTGAAGGATCTCAAAGTGGGCCGTCCGAAGCTGTTGGTCATCGTGCTGACCAACGCTGCCACCGACCATCACCGGCGCTCGTGCAAGGAACTGGGCGCGGACTACTTTTTCGACAAGTCCGGGCAATTCGAAGCGCTGCTCAGCGTGCTCGAGCGCGAGGTCCAACTTCGAGCTCCGTAAGACCGCAGACGCCGGTCCTGGGGACTCGTCCTACACGGTCGAGTCAAAAAGTCCCACACGCCGACGCCCAGGCCGCTGATACCTGCCTCATTCGCGAGGGCTCATAACGAAGGGTATGAAGTCGGACCTGAATGCGTCGAATATCCAGCGCCCAGCCTCGGCCCAAGAGTCCGTGAGCGAAGCCCGGCTCGCGAGGAGCGGTGCCCGCGCCCAGCACGCTGGTCAGGAAGGCGCGGCGAGCTACTCACACGAACTCATCGCCACGCTGGTGCACGACCTGAACAACTTGCTCACCCCCATCCTCGCCATCAGCGCCGGCCTCGAGCAGGAACTCGGCGGGCATGCGAGCCACGATCAGGCCAAAGAGTTGCGGGTCGCCGCCGAGCGGGCCACGCTCTTCGTGCAAAGCACGCTGTCGTCCCTCAGATTGCGCGCCGAAAGCGCGGTCCACATCGGCAAC
>JAICQQ010000465.1 GCA_025937785.1 Polyangiaceae bacterium | reverse complement strand
CGAGCGCGGGCAAGGGCCCGACAGTCGAGCGGGCTGCGCCCCGAACCACCCCCGCCCCCCACAGCGGACAGGCGGGATTGCCAATCCCGCGGCCGGCCAACGCGGACCACGCGAGTTCGGCACAGGTTGGCCCCCAAAGCATTCGTCGACTGAGCAGCGCCAAGGACGGGGGCACGGCGTCGGAGGAGCTCATTCTCTTGGACCGGGCGCGACGAGCCGTGGGGGTGGGCGACTTCCGTGCGGCCCTGCACGGCATCGAAAAGCACGCGCGCTCGTTTCCGAAGAGTCAGCTGGGCGAGGAGCGAGAGGCGTTGCGTGTCAGGGCGCTAGCGGGAGCTGGCCTTTCGAAGAAAGCCGGGCAGGCCGCTCGCGACTTCGCGTCTAGCTACCCGCACAGTGTGCTTCTGCCGGAGACTCGAAGTGACGATCGAGCTGCGCCGTGAGACTTGCAGCATGAGCACCAAGGTGCGCGCCGTTTGGACGTCGCTGCGCTGGATGATTATCGGCGCGGCGCTCGCTGGCTGCGGAGGGACGATGGACGCGGGTTCCGACAGCGCGGACCCAAGCCATGAGCTGCCTGTAGACGCGCGAAGCACGCTGATCTTGAACAACGACGGCCCCACTGACAACTGGCAGGGTGAGCTCGCTTTTCTGCTCGCTGCCAGGGGCGTCGACCTCGCGGGGCTGGTGATCAATGATAGCGGTGCCTGGCCGGACCTGGAGAGCAATCTAGAGGGCTGGCAAATGATGCGAGCGGCGGCCAGCGCCGGTGGAATCGAAGGACTGCCCCAGCCGACGAGGAGCGACGGGCCGCCGCTGGTCAAACCCGCGAGCGGAGACATCGCGGATACGCTGCCCAATCGTTCCGCGGGCGCAGAGCTGATCGTACGCGTGGCGCTCGACGCCCCAGCACCCCCCGTCGCCGTCATCACCGGGGGACGTCTCACGGACGTTGCAGACGCCTATCTCATCGAGCCAGCGATCGCAGATCGACTCGTCGTCGTTGCGTCGTTGGGTGAGTTGTCCGAACCGGGTGCGGTCATGGGTATGCCCAACGGCGAAATGGATCCCTGGGCGGACACGATCGTGGTGCAGCGCCTGCGCTACGTCCAGGTCAGCGCCTTCTACGATCAGCAGGCCGATGTCCCGAGTTCACGCATGAGCGAGCTGCCCAAAACGGCGTTCGGCGACTGGATTGCCGACAAGCGTTCGAAGATCTTCGACATTCAGATCGCCGCGGACCAGGTCGCTCTGCTGAGCGTCGCAATCCCGGGCTTCGTACGCCAGGTGGAGCACGCAACCCGAGCTGGTACCGAAACGCTGAGCCAGGGGGAGGTGCCGAGGTTGAGAATGGTCGAAGGGGGCGACGTCTGGATCGTCACCAGCATCGATGGTGACTTGGCCGCCCGCACCTTTTGGGATTTGTTGTCAGAAGTGTTCTGAGCATCACCAAACCTGCGCTACGGTCACCTGCGCCGCTCCGCGAACACGAGCGTGCGCTGAGCCTGTGAAATGCTTTGACAGCCGTGGGGACGTTCTTGCCCCCTCCCCATGGAACGCTCCGACGGGTAGAGCAAGCGCGTGATTCAGCGCTCCCACTTCTGGCTGCTCGGAATCGCTGGCGCCGGTTGTGGCACGGCCGCAGACCCGCCCGAAAACTCCGTTGGGGCCACCACCAGCGCGATGAACGCGAGTTCGTCGGCGGCCGTATCGACAACGGCAGGCTTCTCCGCGACTGGTCCCGCGACGAACGCTGTTACCGCTTCTTCCGCTGCTACCGTTGGTGGGATTGATACGGGTGCCAGCAGCAGCGTTGGTGGTGCGACGGCCACGACGTTCGGTGTGAGCTCGGGCGCGAGCGGCGGTACGGGGAGCTCGACCACGGATGTCAGCGCCGGGGGCTCGACCACCGGCAGCGGTACAGGTGGGGCTGGCGGATCCCCGCCCCAGGAAGCTTGCGCGATGCCGCCCTTGGCAGCGGGGAACATGAATCGCACGGTGGAGATCGGTGGTCTCGAGCGCAACTTCATCGTCCACGTGCCGGAGGCGTACACTGGAACCACGCGGGTGCCGCTGGTGCTAGACTTTCATCCCCTCGGCGGCACCGGTGCTCAGGAACAGTCCGGTTCGGGCTATCAGCGGATCGCCGACGAGGAGGGGTTCCTGATCGCTTTTGCGGATGGGATCGACAACGCCTGGAACATCGGTCCGTGCTGTACGTCATCCAGAGACGTGGACGACCTCGAGTTTGCGAAGGCGATGATCGAGTCCATCGCAGCCGACGGATGCGTGGATCGAACGCGCCTTTATGCCGTCGGGTTCTCGATGGGCGGCGGCATGTCGCACTACCTCGCTTGCAACGCAGCCGACGTTTTTGCGGCGGTAGCGCCCGCGGCGTTCGATCTGCTGATCCCGGAAGAAATGCCCTGCGCTCCAGCGCGCCCCATCAGCGTCCTCGCCTTCCGAGGCACCAACGACACGACCGTGCCTTTCGCAGGTGGCCTCGGCCCCTCCGGCCGCATCACCTTCTTGGGAGCCCAAGCGAGCTTCGAGCGCTGGGCGGAGCTCGACGGCTGCGCGGCGCCCCCTACGAGCGAAGGCGATTGCACCTATTACTCCGAATGTGAAGGGGGCACGCAGGTGGGCCTGTGCGTGGCGCAAGGCGGCGGTCACGCGACCGGCGACGCGAACCTCGGCTGGGAGTTCCTGAGTAAGTTCACTCTGCCTTAAAGCGAGCGGCGCGCGCGTCGCCGGTGG
>JAICQQ010000178.1 GCA_025937785.1 Polyangiaceae bacterium | reverse complement strand
ACATCCGGTTCGAGCCGCTCAGCGTCTGCGACAACGCCCAATACATGCTGCAGGCGACCCCCACCGGCATCGACCCCACCCAGCCCGACGGCAGCGCCGCCGACCCTTACCGCATCTGTTCGCTCAGCCAGTTCAACCACGTCGCCACCCCCGCCAACGCGACACTGTGGAACAAACACCTCGAGCTGGGGGCGGACCTGAACCTGTGCTCGCCGGTGGATGGATCCGACACACGGCACATTGGCAACAGCACGACGCGGTTCACCGGTGTGTTCGATGGCAAGCGCCACACGCTCAGCGGGTACCGGCAAACGCGGACGCAGACGTATACGGGCTTGTTCCAGGTCGTGGGCACCACGGGTGTGGTGAAAGATCTGCGTTTGCGCGATGTGGCCATCTCCGGAGTAGGCTCGACCGGAGCCGTCGTCGGCGATAGTTACGGTCTCCTCTCGAACGTCCACGTCGACAGCGGAACGGTGACCGAGGGCTCGTCCGCGGTGATCGAAGACGTCGGAGGCCTCGTCGGTCACAACCGAGGGGTCATCGAGGATTGTTCCACCGCGGTCGCGGTCACAGCTTCGAACACGCACGATGTCGGCGGTCTGGCCGGTGAAAGTCGGTCCGGCGCGGGCATCTTCCGGTCGTTCGCCACGGGCCCCGTGATCATCCAGAATACCCCGAGTTCACGCGCCGGCGGTTTGGCAGGACGATCCTTTGGGGACGTCGTGGACTGTTGGGCGAGCGGGAGCGTCACCAGCGACGGCGCACACGCTGGAGGATTGGTCGGAAACTCACGAGGCACCATTCGCGGGAGCTTCGCCACGGGGAACGTGACGGCCGTTGGCAACTACGTCGGGGGCCTCTCCGCCAGCAATGACGGTACGCTCCTGCGCGACTGCTGGGCGAGCGGCGCGGTCGTCGGCACCGAGTACGTTGGGGGCTTGTTGGGAGGCATGACCACCGCCACGGTCGAAGCTTGCGAGGCCAAAGCGAATGCCCAGGGGGTGACGGAGCCAATCACGGGCGCTAGCGCCGTTGGCGGGCTCATCGGGGTGGCAGAGGGCGGCGTGTTGACCCACGTCCATTCGGTTCGCCCTGTGATCACTAGCGCCATCGGGGGCGGCTTGGTGGCGATTGCGCACGATAACGCCACGGTGAGCCATGCAACCGCCGAGGGGGATGTCACCTGCTCGGGGGCGACCTGCGGTGGCCTCTTCGGGAACGCAACCAACCTGACCCTGACCGACTCGCTCGCCAGTGGCAGCGTCATCGCCACCGGGAACAGCGTCGGCGGACTCATCGGTCAGGCCGATGAAGCAACCACGATCACACGAAGCCACGCTACAGGGGCGCTCGTGCAAGGTGCGCAGAGCGTCGGCGGTCTGGTCGGAACCCTCCGGGGTACGATTGTCGAGAGCTTTGCCACCTCCAACGTGCACAACACCGGCGGCCGTGGTGGCGGGCTCGTGGGAAGGGTCCACCCGACGGCGAGCATCGTCGACGCCTACGCCCGCGGCGATGTGACCGGTGGGTTCTCGGGGGGACTCGTGGGCTACCTCGACGTGTCGGCCACCATCCAGCGCTGCTACTCGACGGGAAGCGCTACCTCGGGCGGGTTCATCGGGACCGCCTTCGATTCGAATGCGGTCACGCTGGCGCTCAACCACTACAATCAAGACGCAAACCCCGGCAAGCAGGCGATCGGGACGGCCACCACGGGCCCGCTGACGGTGCCCGGCATCACCGGTCAGACGGAGGCCGCGATGCGCAAGGAAGTGACCTTCGTCGACTGGTTCGACGACGGCGTCTGGGCCATCCACGAGGACGTCTCCTTCCCGTACCACGGCAACGGCCAAGCCCAAGACCCCGGCTTCTGCCAGCGCGAGACGCTGCTCGCCACCGCGCCCTTCGTGAGCAGCCTGCCGGTTACACCCGACGGCACCGAAGCCCACCCGTACCCGATCTGCACGCCGGAACAGTTCCAGGCCGTCATGGCGGGCGACACTACGCTGCGGAGCTCGTACTTCGTCCTGATGGGCGATCTCGACTTCTCGGGTCTTGGTGTTCTCTCGGCGTGCAACTGGAACTTCAATGGAACGTTCGAAGGCAACCAGTACACCATCGCGAACTACCAATGTAATACCGGTGAGAATGGGAATGCCAGTCTATTCGGTTCTGTGGGCCTGACCGGCGTCGTCCGCAACCTGACATACCGCGACAGCATCGTGCACGGGCATGTAAGCGTTGGCGGCTTGGCGCGGCGGAACCAAGGCGTCATCGAGAATGTCGATGTCGTCAATGTGACCGCGAGCACTGAGTATATCACCGGGCTGGGTGGGTTAGGTGGAGTGGTTGGATACAACGTTGGCACCGTCGCGAATGTTACCGCGTCGATCCACGTGCGTGGGGGCGCTCGAGGCGACGTCGCGGGAGGACTCGTGGGTCGGATGGGAGGAGGACAGATCACCAACTGTACCACTTCCGGCACCGTTGAACGCTATGAAGCCTTGGACGGAGGCAATCTGGGTGGCTTGGTCGGAGCGTTCGGAGCCGGTAGCATCACGAACTCGCACTCCTCCGCGAACGTGCTCTCGACGCAGACCAGCAACGGAGGCCTCGTAGGCAGCGCTTCGAGTGGGTCGAGCATCGTGCTCTCCAGCTCGAGCGGTTCGGTCTATGCCACGGGCCATACAGTTGGCGGTCTAGCTGGGGTGAGTGGGGGCTTCATCGACTCGAGCTTCTCCACGAGCGCCGTTTATGGACCACAGCACACCGGAGGCCTCGTAGGGAGGCAGGATGCAGCCAGCATCATTGTCAACTCGAGCGCCTCCGGAAGCGTCGTTGGTACGGGCAACGACGTTGGCGGTCTTGTAGGAACCGCGAATGGTAGTATTTCGGAGAGTCATGCAACCGGTCAAGTCGACGGCGCCGCCGATAACGTCGGCGGTCTCATCGGCGAGCTAGAACCCACGGGCACCGTCAGTGATGCGTCGGCGACCGGGAGGGTCACCGGTGGCGGAGGCCACATCGGCGGTTTGGTCGGCGCTGTAGAAGGGACCGTAGCCAACAGTCAGGCGAGTGGTGCAGTACGCGGAACAGCGAGCGTCGGTGGTTTGCTCGGGTGGACGCTCAATACTGCCAGAATTCGAGACAGCCACGCGTTAAACGTCGATGTAGTTGGGTCCGGGTCGGTGGGCGGTCTGGCCGGTAGCGGGGGCGGTGCCATCGAGCGCTGCACCGCTTCGCCATCCGAAGCCGGCGCGTTGCGCGTGTTGGGAACGAATTCCGTCGGCGGCCTCGTCGGCGTCAGCAATGGGCCGATCATCGATTCGCACGCGTCCGCAGCTATCTACGGTAGCGGCGACAACATCGGCGGCCTAGTCGGTTTTTGTGCGAACGACTGTGTGATCGTTGGTGCTACGGCCTCAGCTGAGGTCACTGGCGGCGGACAGTATGTTGGTGGGCTCGTCGGGCGAAGCCAAGGCGCCGCCACTCAAAACGAGCTGACAGCGATCGTCGATTCACGTGCCTCTGGGAGCGTCGTCGGCGAAGGCTGGTACGTTGGCGGGCTCTTGGGTGCAGGTCGGGCGAACATAGTGCGCGCGTCTGCCTCAGGCAGCGTGTCGGGCACGGACTACGTCGGGGGGCTGGTAGGCCGTCAGCACGGTGTGAGTGCCAGTGTCGAATATAGCTTTGCCACCGGAAACGTTCAGGGCAGGTCCGGCTCCGTCATCGTCGGGAATCTGGTAGGACAGGGATCCGAGGGCACGGTCGCGCACTCCTATGCGACCGGCGGTGTGATCGGCAAGCCGAGTGGCGGCGCCCTCGTGGGCCACACGACGAACTTGGCCTACTACGTGGGCAACGCGACCGACTCCAGCGCAAATCCCGGTCTCATGGACGTGAACCCGGAGCTTGCCGGTCACACCCCCGCCCAGCTGCGTCAATGGGCGACGTTCGCAGCCAAAAACTGGAACCCGCATCTTTGGCAGATCGAAGAAGGGAACGATCCGCCGCGCTTCATCGCGCCGCTGGAACCCGACTATTGTGATGAGGTCCCGAGCGACGAAGCCAGCTTCGAAGGATACGGGAGTGGTACGAGTACCGATCCGTATCGCATCTGCACCGAGGCTCAGCTGCAAGCCCTCGCCGACGACTTGTCCCTGTGGACCAACCACTTTCGGCTCATGCGCCACCTTTACGCAAGTGCCATCACGGGCTCCTTCGGCGCTTCAGGGAACGAATTTTCTGGCACTTTCGACGGCAACCATCGCGCCCTCGTCCGTTCCGTTGCGCCGGGTGCGGTTCTGCCGACTACCGAGCTTTTTGGCGAAGTCTCCGGCACCATCCGCAACCTGACCTTGGTACACCCGTCCGTGTTGGGTGCCTCCGTCGGAGGCTTGGTCCAGCGTGTGTTGCCGGGCGGCGAACTCGTGAATGTCCACGTCGTTGCCGGATCCGTCACCTCGACCTCCACCTCGACGGGCGGACTCGTCGCCCTGAACGACGGCCGCATTCAATTCAGCACGTCTTCGGCGTTCGTGACCAATGGCACGGAAACATCGGCACAGATCCTCGCGGGACTCGTCGGGCAAAACAGCGTCTCCGGCGTCATCGAAGACTCGTTCGCCGTAGGCCCGGTGGATCGCACTGGGACCGCTGCGGGCGACTGGGCGGGCGGCCTTGTCGGTTGGAACTACGGTCTCATCGATCGCGCGTGGTCCTCTGTCAAAGTCACCTCGACTAAGAAGGGCGTGGGCGGCCTCGTGGCGCGCAACATGGGCACAGTCAATTATGGCTGGTCACTGGCCCCCGTCGCAGGCATCGACCAGGTGGGCGGACTCATCGGCGACCAAACTGCCAGCGGTACGCTCTGGCGCAGCCGCGCCCAGGGCAATGTCACCGCGACCACGAACGCAGGCGGTCTACTCGGGCGCAACGCTGGCAGCGTTGTCGAAAGCTACGCCACCGGCGCGGTGAGCGCGACCAGCAACTACGCCGGCGGCCTCGTCGGGCGGCTAGAAGGCGGCAGCATCATCGACTCGCGCGCTGGTGGTCCCGACACTACCGCGATCCCGTCCACGAGCGGCCTGCGTGGCGGCATCGCCGGTCACGCCACCAGCGGCTCTCGCATCTGGCGCACCATCGGGGCCGACGTCAGCGGTGCCACGGACGCAGGCGGCGTCATCGGTAGCGCTCCCGCGAGCCCCACCTTCGACCTCGCCGGTAACTTCTGGAACCGCAGCAAGACTCCCGCGAGTCTCATCGCCAACGGCGCGCCTTCCGTCACGGTCGGTGGCGAAGGCAAGACGACCACCGAACTCAAGCAACAGGCGACGTTCACGACTATCACGGCGCACAACCCGGCCGCTTGGGACTTCACCAACGTCTGGTCCATGACCGACACCGTCAGCGAGCCGCGGCTGCGCTGGGCTGACAACCCCGCCAACTGCAGCTCGTGCCCCCTCGCCGTCAACGCCGTCATCCCCGACAGCGGCTACTATCCTGGCGCTCTCGAGATCACCGTGCTCGGTAGCGGTTTCGACAACACCACCACCGTCACCGTCGGCGGCGCGCCCTGCACCAACGTCACGGTCGTCTCCGACGGCCTGCTGCGCTGCCTCACCCCTCCCGGCAGCGTCGGCCTCGTCGACGTCGTCGCTTACGAAGGCACCACCGAAGCCATCGCGGCCAACGCCTTCACCTACAAAGTCTTCACCCGCGCCGACACCATTGCAGGCACCGGTGTCGCGGGCAGCACCAACGGCGCCGGCAACGTCGCCCAGTTCAGCTCCAGCATCAACGCCTTCACGATGCGCGGCTCCACGCTCTACATCGCCGACGGCCGTAACTTCAAGATCCGCACGATCGACCTTTCCCGACTCGACCCCGACGACCCGCAAGCCGCCGACGTCACGGTGGCCACCCTCGCGGGCAGCGGTACCCTCGGCACCACCGACTCGACGGACGGCACAGGCGCGACGGCGCTGTTCCAACAACCAGACCATCTCGCCTTCGGCTCCGGCAACTTCCTGTACGTGAGCGATTCGGACTTTCCCAGCCATGACCCGGACGAGTCCACGATTCGACAGGTCAATGCCACCACGGGTGAGACGACCACGGTTTTGCAAGGCTTCTTCGGTGCTTCCGCCATCGCCATCGCCGAGCCCTACGGCTACGTCGCTGACTGCTTCGCGCACGCGATCTACCGCTGGGAGCTCGGATCCGACGAGTTCACCGAGTTCGCCGGCGAGAGCGGTACCCCCGGCGACCTCGACGCGATCGGCACCGACGCACTCCTGGATTGCCCCTACGGCCTCGCCCTCGACCCCACCCAGAGCTTTCTCTACTTCACCGACGCGAACAACGCGAAGCTCAAGCGCATCGACCTCGCCACCGCCACGGTCTCCACCGTAGCAGGCAGCACCTCTGGCATCGCCAACGGCGACGCGCTCACCACCGCGCAGTTCGCGTACCCCGCCAAGTTCAGCGTAGCCCCCCAGCACCTCTTCATCGCCGACAAGCTCAATTGCGCCATTCGCCAACTCAACACCGCCACGTCCCAAGTCACCACGATCGGCGGCATCCCCACGGAATGCGGCCGCCTCGACGGCCCCCTCGCCAGCGCCAGATTCGGCTCCGTCATCGACGTCCTCTACGCTCCCGCCTACGGCCTGTTCGTCTCGACGGGCGATTGGGGCGCGGGCGGCGCTTTCAACACCCACGTCGTCACCCTGATCCACTGAGGCATCATGCAACTTCGAACCAAACCACTAGCTTCACTCCTCCTGGCGTTCGCGAGCACGACCCTCGCGTTCGTGGCTTGCGGCGGCAGCAGCTCGTCCAGCAAGGACACGTCGAATGCCACCACCAGCAGCGGCGGTGCTGGTGGTACCGGGGACGGTGGCGTCACGGACGCCGGCGGAACTAACGGCACCAGCACCAGCAACAGCAGCACCAATGCCAATGCCGCCACCAACGCCAGCAACACGGTGGCCGGTGACGCGGGCGGATCCGGCGGCACCAGCAGCACCGCGGGAGGGACAGGGGGCACGGCGGCGATCACGGGAGGCGGGGCGGGGGGCACGTCAGGAGCAGCCGGCGAAAGCGCTAGCAGTGACAGCGGGGGCACGGCTGGATCGGGCGGAACCGGGCCAACCGGCGTGATCGGAGTGCTCGGCGAACCTTGCGACGCACCGGGACAACTGGCGTGCGCCGGCAATCACCAGAAGCTTACGGTCGTTTGCGGGGGCGATGGCGAGTGGGAGGTGAACGAAACCTGTAGCGCGACCGCGTTCTGCGACTCGACCGAGGAAGAAACGACTGGATTGTGCGTCGAGCCCAGCGCGGAGTGCATGGAACGATCCATCGACGAGCGGTTCTGTCAAGATGGGGATGCCTACTGGTGCACGCCAGACGGACTTGTGCCAACGCTCGCCGAAGTCTGCGACGTGAGGTGCGTCGACGGCGCATGCGTCAACGAGACGGACGCCTGCCCGGCGGAGGGCATCGTTTTCAACTGCGACCCCGCTTGCGGGGAGCTATGGGACGGCTGCGAAGGCGGGGAAGAAATGACTTCGCCCGCGCAGGGCGTTCCCGTGCTGTTCCGAACAGCAGGAACCTCCGACGCGTCGGTTATCAACTGCGACGGCGGCGCGAGCTACTACTACCTTTTGCAGCTTGCTGTTCCGGTGCCCACCGACCTGAAGGTGTCGGCGGCCCCCCCGTGGCGGGTGATGTTCGAGATCGATGCTCTGAGCGACTGCGACTTTGGCTCCGCCGAAACGTGTGCAATCACCGGCGTCACGGAACGCGTGCTCCTTGTGACCGATGACCCAGAAGCTCCGCCGACGAATGTGCTCTTCGAGTATGCAGATTTCGTAGAAAGTTGCCCATGAACACGACGTCTTGTGAATGCTGTATTAGAGGCCGCTCTCCCAGGACGAACCTGAGTGCGAGGTTAGTGATGACTCTTCTGTCTGCGTGGCGAAAGGTTCGTACAGTGAACGGGAGCGAGCGGTTGCGACCGCAGCGGACTAACCACAGATTCGCGAGCGCGCTAGGTCTCGTCGCGGTTGTGTTGCTGCTCGCCGGCTGTACGGACGAGAAGGTTTCTGGATCCGGTTCCTTACCTGCTCCAGCCGACACCATCGAAACCATTGATGACCCCGATGCGCCATCGATCAAATTGCTGGTGGGTGAGGGTGACGAGCAGCGATTGATTCGGTTCTCGCCCGACTATACCCCGCCCGGCGACGACGAAGTTGTCGGCGAGTTTCCGCCCGCGGATTCTCGCTTCGACCTTTCGGCATCGCCCACCGAGCAGAGTGATACGCCGGAGCGTCCGGGCCTTGACCTGCTTGCCACGGTGAACGACGGGACCAACTCGTTCGACACGAATGAGCTGGACGCAGTCTCCGGGCGTCAGCCGGGCTCCACCTTGGTCAGCCTCGCGGCGAAGGCGTGCGCAAGCCGTGACAGCCCCGGTGACTTTGCGCCGGGGGAACGTCACGCCTTCATGATAGGCGCTTACCCCTGGCAAATCAGAGAAGATGCGGGACAGGGAAACGGGTATCTTCATCATATCCTCATGGGGTGGGGGCAGGACTTTTGGCTTCGCACCTGCGACGAAATGCTTGCCGCTCAGGAGCTGCTGCTCTGCACGGCTGACAAGCTCGCTGAGATCGCGGATTCCGTGGGATCGGTCCACTGGGACATCAAGTATTGGGATGAACTCGGGCAACTCGTCGACAATGTGAGCATCACCATTCCTCCACAGGCGACGACGGACAAATTCGTCGCGCGAGACATGGCGCTCAACACGCTCGCAGCCCTTGCGCAGCTGGAACTGCGACACCCAGCGGGGAACACCGCATTCACCCAGGGGCCCTACGTGGGTTCAGAGAACTTCACGGCTACGGAGTGCACGACTGCCTACGCTGCGGCAGCTGATGGAGACACGGCCGTGGATCCGGACAACGCCGCGTACGATAGCTTCGAGGATGCAGTTTGGGCATGGCGCACCGGTCTTGACTTTGGGGTCGATCCCGAGGACGACTTTCAAGCAGCCGGCAAGCACCGCTTGGGCTTGAAAGCGAACGTGTTGGCTGCGGCTGCTCGACTCGTCAAGAAGCTAGTCGTGGACTCAGTTCGCGATGACTTGGCGGGCGCGGAGCGCAAGCGCGCCAGTGCGGGCGACCCGCTAAAGGGAGCCAAAGCCTACTGGGGAGCGCCCGATGCGGACGAACCGGTGTACAACACGGTGCGTCACGCTTTGCAGGTGCTGTACGGGCGCCTCGAGATCACACCGATCAATCCCGATCTGGGTAGCTGGCAATCCGGCGGCGTTCAAAACTTCGATCCCTACTGCTGGAACACGAGCAAGCACGGTCCTGGCTTCTTGCTATGGACGTCGCTCGCGAACCCTTGGGAAGACCCGGTGGTGTCCACGCGCGAGCAAGCATTCGCGGTGTCCACTTTGGAACGCGCGGGTATCGTCGTAGCGCCGGGCTCAATCTCGAGCTCGAACACTGTTCGAGAGAAGATCACCAAGCACCTGGCGCGTCAGGCCGCGCTCGACGCAGGTCTCATTGACGGGCCGACAGAGTTCGATGCGTGGTATGCGCTCGAGCCGAACGACCTGCGTGACGGGGTACTGGCCACGGCCAAGTCTATCTCGGACGAGGATTTGGTCCTCGCTCTCCGGAAGAACTTTTACACGTATCGGAGTATGACGGGGTACTACTTTAGTACGACCGACTTGGTAGCGGAGATTAAGGCGGTCGCGCAGACGCTCGGACTCGAAGTCGTCTCCGACGCGGATGCGCCCGAGGTCGCGAGCATCAACGGTGTCGTGGTCAGCGATGGTCTGAGTCGGGCCGAGGTCGGTGACGTCACGCCCCAACTGACCGGCTTCTGGCTGGCGTCGCAGTGCGGTCGCGCCACCGCTAACACCGGACTACCTGAAAGCTTGGCCCCTGCTTGGGGATGGAACGAAGCTCATCAAAGCTCGTTCGACCTAGGCGAGGTGTTCGGGCGCCGGATCTCGATGATTCGTGACCTTACGAACGGGGTGGACGAAACTATCCACGATTTCACGTCGGTCGCCGCCGCCGAAGTTCGTGGATGGGCGGGCCCCGGAAAGATCTACTTCGACGAGGACGACGATGAAGACGTCGTGATTCTCACTGGCTTCACCCTGGCGGACCTCGGAGTCACCACGGCGAGCCAGTTGGAAGATCTGATCGTTCGTGTCCCCGAGTTCCCGTACACGAATCAGCTGCTTGCGGATTGCTTAGCTGGCACCCGCACGGAAATGTGTCGCGAACCGGTGGCGGCGGATGGACTGCAGGCGCCGTCGAGCGTGCAGCTGCTAACGAGTCTGGACGAAGACGTGACGCTTGGCCTCGATGGGGACGTCATTGAGTTCAGATTCCAGGGAATTACCCAATTGCAAGGCACGGATGTTCGCTACTTCCACTTGGTGCTAAAGGGGCAGTCTGAAGTCAACGGAGGAAAGGGTCGATTCTTCGCTCAACTCGCGAATACCCGTCACGCTCTCTACCCAACGACTAACCTCACGCAGCATTCAGTCGTGGTCAGCGACTTCCGTCGTGACCTCACGAACAGCTTGTTCGATTCCACCGCCCAAGTCTCCCAGCCGCGAACTTGCAGTAACACAACGATGGCTCCGACCTCGAGGGCCTATTGTGTCGAGGGCATGCAGCGCGACGCCTTCGTTCCCCTTGCCAATGAAATCACGAGCGAAGGGACGGGGTTCGAGGACTCTTGGCGGCACTATCTCCAAGTCGCGCACGAATCGGCAGCGACAGCTGATCAGCTGGGGCGCGAGCTGATCGATTTGGGAATCCAACGGGACATCCGGCAGGAAGCGGCGCTCGAAGAGGTTGCGAACTTGTGTGGTGCCTTCCCGGATATCGATGGAGTCGGAGCGGGCTCCGGAATCGTAGACCCTAGTGACGACGATGCACAGACGAACGCTTGCATTAGCGGGGAAACCACCGACATCGTTTTCGTCGGTGTGGATCCGTTCGGCTCGTTGAAGCCAGAGGAAGCAGATCTAATGATCCGAGTCTTCTACTGCCCCACGCAGCACGACGATCTCGAGACGGATGAACTAGTGCTTCCGGTCGGCGTGGGCGAGGACGCGACGTTCTGCCACAAGGATCGGACATCATGCCGAAATGGTGACGAGTCTCAGTGCATCACTCACGGTGGCCTTGGGTTCGTTGACCGAGCCGTCCTACCGGAGGTAAGGCCGCTGGATCAGGTCTGCGGTGGCCTACTCAAGGTGGAGCAACCTGACGCAACGGGTGTAGTTTACGACCAAGCTACTTTACTCAGCACGGTTCGCGGTGCCGTTTGGTCGAACTACTCGGGGTTGATGGCGGCGGTAGGCGCCTATCGCCTGGTCGAGGACTTGGAGGGTGAATGGGCGCTCCTGCTAGAAGAAGATCCGGTGCTGGCGAGTCTCGGCATGGTTACTCATCTGTCAACAGAGGCAATCGCAGACATCTACCCGGCATGTGAGGAGCACGTGAGCGTCGTGTGCTCACAACGCGCTTTGGACGTTGCAGCCTTGGTTTTGCGCGACGACGACGCAGACCGCGTTGTCACCCGTGTGCGTGCCGAAGACGCTATCCATGGTTTGTCGGCCCTAGCCGGAGAAATGCCGCCAGGTGCTGTCACGATGCCTATGCCCATCGCGAACCTCACCGCGCTGAACGCCAAGATGACCGAAGAGGAAGAACCGCCGATGTTCGTGCCGGCGTGGACTGTGTACAGCCCCGCTCAGTTCGAAGAATCCGCGAGTCAGCCGGGCACGTTCGACATGACGACGCCAGAAGTAAACTCCAAGTGGTTCCGTTACAGTTTTGCTGACGTCGAATCGATGGTCGGGTTGTTACCGATCCCTCAAACCGCGCTCGACGGTAGGGACGATGCGTCCTTATATGGGCTCGCGCTTGCCGACGATTTCGCGACCCAAATCATCCCACACAAGGATGCGTACTTGGTGGTCCTCGCCGGCAACGCCGGCGTGAAGTATCAGGATGATCTCTTCGACGAGGACGGACAGTTCCGTGTCGAAGAGTACACCGGCCCCGGAAGCACGCGAGCGAATCTGGACTCATGGTACCGAGCGTTCGCTGAAAGTCTAGCTAGGCTCGACGACCAAGACGAACCGACGCGCAGGCAAGTCGCGGGCCTGTTTCATCTGCAGCCTGGTCACGCGTCTGGGCTCAGTGTGGGGGGGAACGTGATGGCACAAGGCGGAGTCTGTCCCCAAGAGTACGGTGGACCCGCGTTTGTCCAGGAGTACGGCTACCCTGAGTACGCACTCGGCAACTACTGGCCGCGTGTCGACTTCGTTTTTGACACCAACGCCTTCGTCGATATTGGAGGCGGCAAGTATGGGTGGGAACCGTTCAATACGTTCCTTCTCGAAAACGAGGTGCCACCAGAGGTGCCTCGGCAGCACGTGCGAAGCTACTACTTCGATGGGTTCGATGTCAGCTACGCTACGTACAACGGCTCAAACGTCTGGCGCGAGTGGGATTGGGGTTCACCCGTCTTCATGAAACTGGGCTTGAACCCGATCTCCCCCAATTTTGGGTACAATGCGGGGAGCTCGGCTCCGGCGCTGCCGTCGCTTGTGTACTCATCGCCCGGAAACGCCGTCGAGAATGAATACGGTATCCGTCCTGAGGGTTACTATCGCCTCAGCCCGAAGAAGTGCGGCGCACACCAGCGCATCGAACTAGCGCTACCACAGCCGGACCATACCACTGTCCTGCGAGGGCTAGGAATGGCTTGCTTGGCAGCGGCCGGCGGCACGCGTGCGACCACAGCGGTGGTGCCTCCCAAGACGATTAACAGCGTCAACGATATTCGAAAGCTCGAGGATTGGATGTCGCTGGTTGCGAGCACCGTGAACACCGTGGGCGGCATGTTATATCTGACTGACGTGCCCCGGTCGGTCGTAGACTCTGTCAGTGCTGGTACCGTCGACGCGAGCACGGTTGGTCAGGGGGTCGAGGGACAGCTCAAGCTGGATATCGCTGAGAACCTTCGCGCCGTGCAATCCGGATTTGCGCACCTCGCCATTCACGTGGACAAGTTGCGTGGCGAAATGCGGGCAACTAGGATCAGGTTGCAACGGATCGAACTCGATCGACAAGCGGGCCAGCTGGCGACGGAACGAGATAGCCTCGAGCTCAATCGCCAGCGCATGGTGGATCACACACAGCGTGCCCTTCGCGAGACGGAACGCACGTTCGAAAAGATGGCAGCGCGTAACACCATGAACGGCGCTCTCAGCGAGGCTGCTGCCGGTGCCATCCAAACCATTCGGAGTTTTGGGACGAACGCAGGGGCAGGCATCTACGCAAACATGGCCACAGCCATGAACGCGCAGATCAGGATCAATCAGCTCAATAGCCAGGGGATGTTTGACCGTAAGGTTGGTCGCATCGACGATGAGTTCTATTCGGACGTGGCTTCGGTAATCGCTGCACAGAATCAGAACAACGATGATCGCGCCCAAAGCGATATCCAGGCGGCGCTCACAGCGCTCGGAATGGAGTCGCAGCAGGCCTACGGCGGGATCGTAGACAGTTTGACCGGCGTGCAGAACGGTACATCCGACGCCCTTGGCGGGCTGAACCAGTTGCGCCTCAACCGACAGGCAGCGTCCGTTGCCCTCATGAAGGCGGCTGGAGCAGATTTCGTTGAAGCCAATGGTCAAGAGGTACCTCTTCACCTCAACACCGTGTACCGACGCCAGTTTGGCGTGCTCAAGGAGCGCTATCAGCGCGCGCTCAATAGCGCCAAGCGCGCGGCCTACCTCGCCCGGCTGTCTATCGAGCAGCGCTTGGGTGTTCGCTTCGACGACTTTCATGAGGACGTAGGCCCGCTTGCTCCGCCCAGCGTGTGGGTAGATGACCTTTGTAGCCTACAGGGCGTCGACTACGCAGCTCTCCGAGAAGCAACGCCACCTTCGGAAGGCGGTACGACCGAGGAGGAAGAAGTCGACCTCATAGCTGGGTTTGCCGACCAGTACATTGGTGACTATGTGCGGAACCTCGAGGAACTAGTCGAGTTTTACAATCTTCAGAATCCTTTCAAGGAAGCGGATGACGCGACCATTCTGTCGATGCGCGAGATTCTTGGAAAGGATGGAGAATCATGCGTTCGTCTTTCGCATAACCTGTTGTTCCATTCCGATCACCTCGAGATGAGCCCTACGAACTCTGTGGACGGTGTCGCGCTGCTCGGCTGGCAGAATAGCGGGTGTAGTGAGACTCAATGTCTTGCGGTGCTGCCTGGCGTCGCGCTGAGCAACCCCGAGGATGGGGCGGTGCTTCCCCCGCAAGGCGTGGGAGCGTCCACACTGTTGCAAACCATCGATCTCGAGGATGCCCTCGAGACCTTTGCCGCAGCCACCACGCAGTTTGGAGCCCCAGCCAACACGCTCTACCAAACGGTGGGGTTGTCCGAGGGGGAGCGATACACGTTAACGTGGTGGGACATGGCGAGGGGGCCTTCAGGTGAGCCGGTATCTGCTCCGACAGAACACTATCGGGTTACAGTGTACGATGAAAAGTGGGGCCCTGTCGCGAGTGTGGATCAAGTTCCGAACGGCAGTGCTGAAGGAACTGAATGGGAGGTGCGAACGCTGGAGTTCATTGGCTTCGCCGACGGCAACTACCATATCGCCTTCACGCCGAGCTTGCCCGGCCGCGACGCCAACAACGTGGCGCTGGCGAACGTTCAGCTCGAGGTGCAGACCGGCGCACCGCAGGGATACGAGTCCACCGGGCCAAGCCGCCTCATAGCTAGTGCAATCTGCGGCGCCGACGATCCTGAATCGTTCCGCCGCCGTTTCGACTATCGGTGCGCTGGCGACCAGTGCTACTACGAGCTCAATACACTACTCGACATCGATACCGAACTACTCAATCAGGGTAATTCCCCGTTGGTCGGGCTTCTTGCAGCCGGCAACCATAATTATCGACATGCTGCGCTCACAGCCAACGTCGTAGGCACGGGCGTACTCGACTGCGAAGGTAGTCCTCTTCAAAGCTGCTACGGCAGTGGTTTTGTGGAGTACGACCTGACACACACTGCGTTTAATGTCCCGTTGATCGATTCAGAAGGCAAAACGACTTGTTTCAACTTCGGTGGTGGCGCGATCCGAAATGGAAAGGCATTGGCCATCGAGCGTTTTCTGACCTTGCCTCTCAGCGGTGCTGACGAAGGACTCATCTCTCAGAACTCCCTGCGCCGGACTCAGTTTGCTGGTCGCCCGCTCAGTGGATCGTATCGGTTGAGAATCAAAGACACACCGGCGTTGGTCTGGGAGAACGTCGAAGACGTTCAACTGATGCTCGATTATCGTTACTGGTCTGCTGTAGATACCGGCAATTGACGCCTGGGAGCGACCACCATGTCCCCCAGGTCTATGCAGCGTAAACTAGCACCGAGCGCGTTGGCACGGGAGCACGCGCACAAGGCGAGTGTGCGGCTATCGGCCCTCGTCACCCTCGTCGCCTTCGCTGCGCCCATCGTCACCCCCGCTCTCGCCGCCGCGCAGCCGAGCGGGGACCCCGTTGAGCACATCGCCGCCAGCGACTGGGCGCTGCCGGACAACACCTTCGAGCTCGCGCCGACCATCCAGCCCGACGTCGGTGTGCCGGTGGGCAACGGGACGACGCGCGACCCCAGCCTGCACGCCCCCGAAGCCACACCAGACCCCGGCTTGGGCCCGGTGAGCGCTGGCGACAGGACTGACTACGAGGTCTCGCCCGGCGAGAGCGTCGACGACATGGTCGACCCGGGCGCAGGGAGCGACGCGGATCCGGTAGAAACCACCGAGCTGCCCACCGGCGCCGACAAGAGCGGGGTCACCAGCAAGGCCATCAGCGTGCCGAAGGGCAGCGGCACGATCCAAGGCATGGGGGAGAGCTTCTCCGCACAGCTTTCGACGGGCATCGCGACCTTCTCGGTGCCGTTCGCGTTGCCGGCAGCGCGGGGCGGGGCACAGCCGTCGTTGGAGTTGAGTTACTCGTCGTCGGGAGGCTTTGGGGCGGCGGGGGTGGGGTGGAGCCTGGGGGTGCCATTCATCGCGCGACAGACCGATCGCGGATTGCCGCGATACATCGACGAAGCAGACTGGCACCCGAACCAGGACCGTTTCGTCTTCAACGGCGGACAGGAGCTCGTCCCCATCTGCGCGGTGGGCGACGGCGGTACCTGTGACAAGGCCCTACCCACCGAGGAGATGCCCCCGTGGGCGGAGGGGCACCAGTACTTTCGCGCGCGCGTCGAGGGGTCGTTCCTCAGGTT
>JAICQQ010000285.1 GCA_025937785.1 Polyangiaceae bacterium | reverse complement strand
GCTGCGTATCGAAGCGCTGGCACGAGCGGGGCGGGCCGAGGAAGCGCGGAACCTGGCTCGCCGCTTCGTGGAGCAGAACCCGAACAATCCGCTCGTCGATCGAGCCCGAACCTTCGCAACCCCTCCCGCATCGAGCGGCGTCCAGAAACCTCCCGAGGAGAAGCAGCCATGAATCCAAAACGCACCCTAGGATCGTTGTTCGCCGGCCTGGCCGTCGCCTGCGCCGGTAAGTCTTTGACGGTCGATGACGAGCCCGCCTCCGCGAACACCGAAAGCAGCTCGTCCGGCTCCAGCGGTGGCAGCAACGCTACGGGGGGGGCCGGCGGACATAGGACCACTGGCGCTGGCGGAACCGACGCGACCCATGGCGCCGGCGGAAGTAGCGCTACCAACAGCACTGGCGGAACCACCGCCAACGCTGGCGCGGGCGGAACCACCGCGACCAATGGCGCGGGCGGAAGCGGTGATCCTGCTGTCCTCCCGTGTGATCTGCTCGAGGCCGACGGCCATCCTTGCGTCGCGGCGCACAGCACCGTCCGGAGGCTCCGCAGCGCGTACGACGGGCCGCTCTATCAACTGTGCGCCGGCGCGTGGGTTCCTGGGCCCGGTTCCTGCGCGGGAGACGCTCTGGACATTGGGATCGCCTCGGGGGGCTCTGCGGACGCCGCGGCGCACGAGGCACTCTGCGCCGAAAATGGGTGCGCCATCACGATCGTCTACGATCAGTCTGGACAGGGCAATCACCTGGAGCCAGCACCCCCTGGCGTCACCAACCCGCATGCCGGATCCCCAGCCGACGGCGAGGCGCTCCCCGTTACCATCGGCGGGCACGACGCTTTCGGCATCTTGCTTCGACCCGGGAAGGGGTATCGAGCGGGTTGCAACGGCTGCACCACCCCGAGCGGGCAAGGCATGCCAGTCGGCGACGAGCCGCAGACCATCTACATGGTGACCAGCGCACACGACCTGATCGACGGGTGTTGCTTCAACTACGGCAACGCCGAGAGGACGACCGCCAACGACGGGAACGGCACGGCGGAAGCGGTCTACTTCGGACACGGTGTGATTTGGGGGACCGGATCCGGCGAGGGTCCTTGGGTCATGGCGGACCTCGAGAACGGCCTTTATCCTGGCTGGGAAAACAATCAAAGCGCCAATATTTCGACCAACACGTCCCTCCTCCACGACTTCGTGACGGCGCTGCTCGTGGGCGATACGGCCGAGCAGAACGATAACATGGGGAGGTTTGCGCTTTATGGCGGCGATGCCCAAGCCGGCGCGCTGACGACCATGTACGACGGAATTCGTCCCGTGCTACCCGGCTACGTGCCGATGATGAAGCAAGGCTCCATCGTCTTGGGTATCGCCGGGGACAATAGCAACGGCGGCGGCGGACGCTTCTACGAAGGCGTCATAGCGACCGGCGCCGCGTCGAAGCCGACCGTCGACGCCCTACAGGCTGCGATCGTGGCCGCGGGATACGAGTAGCACGCGCCCGCGGCCCATTCGCCTAACCGCAGGCTGGAGCTGGGGTCAGGCGAGGATCTCGGAAATCAGGCCGCCCGGCAACGACGACTCTCCGAAATCCGTCACCGGTCCTCCATCGGCCCCCGTGACCCCTGCCGCGGTGAGCAGCGTGTTGAGCATGAGGTTGAGCGTGACACCCCCGGCATCGAAGTACTGACCGACCCTGAGGGCGCCACCTGCCGAGCCGACGATGGCGAACGGCTGGTTGTCATGCCGATGCCAGCCCGTCGACATCTGATTCGTCCACACCGTGTACCCCTGATCGATCAGAGGACCCGTCGGGGTTTCGATCGCGGCCAAACGATCGCAAAGGTAGATGAAGTCAGCGGCGTGGATGCGATCCACCTTTCGGTGTAGCTCGAAGGCGTCGGGAATGACGGCCCCACCCGTGGCGTCGCTCATGTTGCGGTGCGAAATCATATGAAACTGCGGCAGCTTCGTGCCGTCCACGACCCACTCGTTGGAGTCGATGCGATCGCCCACCTTCAACGTGCCCGTCAGGCTGTAGCCGGACGCCACGGCAAAGGCCAAGAGCGCCATGTGCAACCTGATCATCGTCGGATGGTTATTCATGCTCAGCAGGTCGTTGTCGACCGCCGCCATCTGATCCAGAAGCTCCTGTTCCAACTCCGCTTCCGTGATGGCAACTTCCATGTCGCTAATGGTGTCGAAATGCTGCTGGAGACGCTGCCGATCGTCGGAACTCAACGCCGGACTCGCCATCAACTCGGTGATCTGCGACCGCAACAGGTCGTTCACGCTGGTTCGTTGCTTGGCAAGGATCGCCTCGTCCGTAGAGCCGGTGTCCCCCATCCCGACCATCCGTTGATAAGCCCGGAGTGGGCTAGGCTCGGCGGCACGAGGCTGCCGCTCACCCACGTACGAAATGAACCCCGGATTGTCGTACCCGGTAGCGTCGTTGGGTCGCCAGCCTGCCCTCAGCGTGACGGGCTCTCGCGCGTTCGGGTTGCGTTCACGCGCGATACGGTTGTCGATCGACTCACCCATGGCGAGCGATGAGTTGCCGCTGCCGAAGATCTTGGCAGAAGTCAGGCACATGTTGTCCCCCGACTGATGATCGCAGCCCGCGCTCCCGTAAGGTTGATTGACGCCGCGCACCAACAGCAGGCGCGGCGCATAGTCCGCGAGAAGACCCAGCGTCCGGCTGTGCTGCGTGTCCTCTGCCCGCAGGGAGTCCGTCGTGAGCGCTCCGGTGGCGGTCGGCCAGAACATCTCGACCTCGCCTTCGCGGCTAGGGTCGGCCATTGCCACACCGTTGGCACCGACCACGAACAGCGCGAAGCGCAGCGGCGCGGGGTTCGAGCCCGTGGCCTGCGACGCGTCGAGCAGAGGTAGTCCGAGCGTTACTCCGCCCATGCCCCGAAGGAACCAGCGACGAGAGATCTTGGAGTCTTTGGTCATAGGTCTTGCACTGCAGAACGAGTGAGGAACGAGTTGCTCTGCACCAGGTTGCGAATCAGATCTTGAACCGAGATATCTTCTGAATTGGAAAGGGTCGCCAGGTTGTCGAGAACCCCGTCGGCGCTCGAATCCACCTCGCTCCCATTGAGATAGGCAAGCCAATGGGTCGCGTAGCAGCGATGCGCGTCTGCGCTATTCGCGAGCAGATCCGCGAGCTGCATCGCGTCGGAAAACATCACGTCCGCACCATCGAGTTCGTAGGTGCCCGACGCATCGACGGTCATGCCGTTGTCCGTCGTCCTGTAGCGACCGATCGGATCGTAGTTTTCGAAGGCGAAACCGAGCGGATTGATGCGTGTGGCATGGCAGGTCTGTCCGCAGGTGCCCCGGCCCGTGAGCGAGTCGATGTACTGCCGGTTCGTTTGGTCCGGCACCACCGCGGGCAACTCGGGCAGGACCACGCCAGGCGGTTCGATGTCCAAGCACAACACTTGTTGATTGACGAACACGCCCCGATGGATCGGATCTGGCTGGTTTTCTCCCGCGAAGAGCGCGAGGAACCCCGGCTGTGTCAGGAGTCCGCGGCGCGGCAGCCCGGTCAGATCGACGCGCTGGAACTCGCTCCCGAAGCTGCCTGACACGCCATAAATGGGCGCCAGATTCGCATCGACGAACGCTTCGTTCGACGTCAGCAACGACTTGAGGCCGCCACCGGCATCGTAGAGAGCGTCCAGGAAGAGCTCGGCCGAGGTTCGCATCGAAGCCGGCGTGGTCGTCGTGAACTCCGGGTACTTCTCGCTGTTCTTTTGGATCAAAGCGTACCTCGAGAGCGCCAGCGCTTGCGTGTGGAGATGCAGCGCGGATGCCTTCGCGCGCGGTGTCGCGAGCAGCCGCTGCGCTTCGCTGTCGAGCGCCGCCTGGTTGCTTCCAGGGTCGAGGGAGCCGGCAGCGGCCGCGTCGAGCAGCGCCTCGTCCGGGATGCTCCCGGTTACCGCCAGGGCGAGCTTCGAGGCCACTTCGTAGCCGCTCAGTGCAATGCGGCCCTCCGAGGCCTCTTGACCGAGCTCCGTTCGGTACAGAAAGAACGGCGATTGGAGGAAGAGCCTGATCGCGAGCAGCATGCCGCCAGCAAAGGCCTCGCGGTCTGGTACGAGTTCGGCGGCTTGCTCGAAAAGCGTCAAGTACTGGCTCACCTCTGTCGACGTGAGCGGGCGCCGATATGCCCTGAGGCCAAAACTCTCGATGAAGACCTGGGCACGAGCCGTCGGATCGGTCGGTGCATCAGCGGGAATCAATCGCGCCACGGCTTCCGGGTCGTCGACCACTCGGAGTGCCAGCGCTTCGGCGGCACGCTCGTAGTCTTCACGCAGCGTACCCGACATCCTGAGCTGGCTGCGATTGGTGTCGAAACCGACGATCGCATCTGGGGTGAAGTCTGCCACTTCGGTCGGCCTCTCATCGAGCCGCAGCAGATCTTGGACGCTGTTAGCCCATTGAAAGTGGGTCAGCCGCGCCACCCGCGGTACCTCGACCGCTTCGGTTGGAGACCCACTACCGGTACCGCCCGCACCGCTAGTCTGGGTGGACGCGCCCCCCGTGGTCGTGACGCCAGCCGCAGTAGTCGTCCCGCTGGAATTGCCGCTAGCTGCCGTGTCCGTCGTCGTGCCCGCCGCACCACTGCCGGAGTCCGGTCCTCCGGATGCTGCCTGGCCAGCGTAGCCGGAATCGTTGGCTTGCCCGGTGCAGCCAACCAAGAGCACGCCGAACAGAAGGCATGTTCGAATCATGGCTAGCTACTCTGGTGATTGTTGGCGTTCACAACAAGGGACGGATCCTCACCCCTCATGCAGTCATTTTCCAGTCGCTTCGGAGTGTCGCAGTGCAAAACGCTCGAGCTAGCCAAGCGGCTAATTGCCGCGACGTATCCAGGTTTGTCACGACCTTTTCGAAATTCGTATCCGCACCCGGTGCGGCGGATCCATTGTATGTCTTTGGGTGAGCCTCGCGCTCAGCGAGGTTGCTTCGCGGCGTCGGCGGGATCGGAACAGCAGCGAAAACCGATGGAGTAGTCGTGATAGCCCGGGGCGTGATGTGTCGTCACGTACTCGCAGCCACGCCCGTGCTCCCGATGCGAGCTGAAGTAGCCGCCCATGAAGGCGCCGTTGCCGCGGGCGCCCATGTGCTCTACGCCGTAAGGGATCGGAATCTTCTTGGGCAGGGCGCCGTTGACGTCGTCCGCTACCCATTCATGCAGGTTGCCCACCATGTCGAAGGTGCCTTGGTCACTGGTGCACTCTGCATATTCGCCCGTCTTTGCCAGGAAGCCTGGCTGCAGGTTGAGGCGCGGATCGTTGAGGTGCTGCTCGCCATAGCGGGTCACGAGCGGCCCAAAGAACTGACTCGGCAGGTGTAGCTTCCCGTTGTTGCAGCGGCCTTTGACCTCGTCGCGACCGTAGGGGTACTTGTAGCCGGCGCTGCCTTTGCAGGCGGCTTGCCATTCGCGCGCCTTGCACAGGCGCTTGCCGGCTGCTTGGCAGGCGGCGCTGGCCTCGTCTCGGCTGATGTAGCCTTGCGGCAGCACGCCCGCCCTGGACTCCGCGCGATACCTGACACCGGACGCAAGCGGTTGGTTCGCCGGGTGCACCCCGGAGCCATCCGAATGCACGAGCTGCGCCTCGTAGCGATCGATGCAGAACGCTCCCGCGAGCACCATGCCCTCCGCGCACGGGGCCGCGGGCGGAGCGGGTGACGTCAGGTGGGCGACCGGGGGGTCGAGCGACGTGAGAGCGCGCGGCATGGCAGCAACGCTGGCGCTCGAAGTGTCGCACCCCACGAGGCCAACGATCGCCACGCATGCGCTCGCGGCCAGCCCCCGTGTCGTGCTCGATCGTCGCGAGGAGGCATTGCCAGAGCCGGAACGTCGCCGCACCCCGTTAGCTTAGCGCATCTGCCAGCGACGAGCCTTTCGAACGATTCGCGCTATCTTCGAGCAAGCGCATGCAGCGACCCGGCATCATCGCGAGGGGGCTCCTGGCACTGGGTCTGTTCTTTTGCAGTGGCACCGGGTGCGAACCACCGCCCGAATCCTACACGTGCGGCGAGGGTAACGGCGGCGCTGCCGGCGCGGCCAACCCGGAGCCAGCTGGGCGTGAAGGTGGCGATGGCAGTAACGGAGACCTCCCCCCGCAACAGCCCCCAGCATCCCCGGCGGCAGGTTTGGAGGTCGTGACCAGCGACGCCTGGGTCAGCGACGTCGAGATCGCCGTGCACGATCGTGTCAACACCGTGCTGGTGGTGGCCTGGAATCAGACGCAGGCGGCCGACGCCACCTGGCTCGATTTCGGGCTCGACGGCGAGCCGCGCATGACCTCGCGACCCGGTTCGGGAGCGCTCGGGGAACGCCGCGACGTCGTGCTCGGGGTTCCGGGCGACGCCGAGGTCAGCCTCCGCATCGTGAGCAAGCGCGGCCAGACCGCCTACCAGACCCGCGAACACCGCTTCCGCACCGAGCCGCTACCGAGCCGCATGCCCAGGCCGCAGGTGTTGTCGTACCGGCCCGAGCTCGCGGGTCCCGAGCGCTGGCTGTTCGGCTCGGTCGAGGACTCCGAGGGCGGCTCACCCTACAACTACTACCTGAACACCTTCTGGCTCTACATCATGGACCGCCAGGGACGCATCGTCTGGTACTACGCGGATCCGTCGACCAACGCCACGACCTCGTTCCAGCGCCGAGCCAGGGACGGCGCCTACATCGTGCTCGAGAAGCGTTGCTACAGTTGCCTGAACTTCTCCGAGTCGATCGTGAAGATGACGCTCGACTGGACCACCTTCGAGGAAATCCCAGTGAGCGGTCTGGCCGACGCCATCGACGTGACCAGCGACGGCAGCCTGCTGTACGACGCAAACAGCGAGCTCATGGAGCGCACCGCTGACGGCGAAGTCCGCAGCATCTGGAGCTGCCGCCGGCATTTCGGCCCTGGCCTCTCGTGCTACACCAACACCATCAACTGGGACTCCCGGCGCGACAGCGTGCTCATGTCGTATCCCTACTTGGGCACGGTCGTCGAAATCGATCGCCAGAGCGGTGAGCTCATGGCGCAGTACGGCAACGCCCGGGGCAGCTGGGAGTTCGCTCCCCCGGCGAGCACGCCGCCCAAGGCGTGGAAGTTCGAGTTCCAGCATTTTCCGAACTTCACGCCGAGCGGGTCGCTGCTAGTTTCATCCCACATGCCCGGCTGCACGGAGACCGAGGTTCCAGTGGCGCATCAGCACGCCTTCGTCGAGTTCGACGTCGACCGCACTCGACAGCGCCTGATCGAAAAGTGGCGCTATACCGGGGGGCCAGAATGGCCGCGCGCCAAAGGCATGGCGATCCGTACGGCGAGCGGCAACACGCTGGCCAACTACGGCACCGGCGGCGTCATCCGCGAGATCACGCCGGGCAAACAGACAGCGTGGCACGTCAAGTTCGACGCGCCCGAGGGCGACGATTTTTTCAACAAGATGGTCGGCCACAACGAGTTGATTGACGATCTGTACGCGCTGAACGGCGCTGCGCCGTGAGCCGGAATCCCGCTCACAGAGAGCTCCTGGGTCGCGCCACCGGATCGCTCCTGTCACAGCTATTATCGTTAGCAGTTACCGGTAGTTAACTCCGCCACCCGAAAGTGAATCCGCTTGGCTGAGCAGGCCTCGCCGGCTATACTCGATCGCTCGAGGTACCGGTGCTCGCCACCGCTCTCTCCGTCACAGCTCTCTCCGTCACAACGCGTCGCGGTGCGTCGGTCGCCGAACACCTTCACTGAGGTTCGGCCGCGACGTTCGAGGCTCGTGATGAGGCGGACGAGCGTCCGGGCCACACGTGCGCGCGGGGCTAGGCCGGCGATCGGCTCCGTCCGACCAGCCTACGCTTCTGGAGGAACATTCTGGAGGAACGATGATGAAATCGGAATGCGTTCATGAATCAGACAGTCGGGTGCTCGAAGGTCTCGAGGCCGTGCGGCAGCGGCCCGCGCTGTTCATCGAGACGGGCGAGCGGAGTGGAGTGGTCCAACTGTTGTGGGAGGTCGTGGACAACGCGGTAGCTCTTTACCGAGCCCGGTGCTTGACACAGCTGAGCATTCAGGTCTGCAGCGATTGGTTCGAAGTCGAAGACGACGGGCCTGGCTTTCCGATCGGCTACGATCGCCTCGGCCGCGATACCCTCGAACAGGTCTTCACCCGGTTGCACACGGGCACGCTCGTCCGAGACGACTTCGTGAACGTGCATCTGTGCGAGAGCTTCGGAGGTCACGGCCTGCCCGTGGTGAACGCGCTCTCGCTCGAGTTCGAAGTGGAGACACACACTCGCGGGCGCTGCCATCGCATGAAGTGCCGCCGCGGCCGCGTGACGGAGGGCCCGAGCGACGTCGGATCTTCGGCGCAGAGCGGCGCACGTTTGCGTTTCCGGCCCGATCCAGAGATCTTCGACGTCTCGAGCTTGGACCTGACCGAAGTTCGGCGCCGCCTGAGCGAACTCGCCCACCTCTGCCCCGCGCTCACCCTGCGCCTGGGCAACGAAACATTTCGCGAGCGCCGCGGCATCGTGGCCTGGATCGAGGCCAAGGTCGAGGGGCCATGCTTCTCGGCTTGTGGAACCGTGAACGACGTCGTGGTCGACGTCGCGCTGGGCTGGGGCAAGCCCGGTCCGCATCGGCTGCTGTCGTTCGTCGGCGGGCATCCCACCAGAGCTGGTGGAGCCCACGTCGACGGCCTGTGGAGCGGTCTGCGCGAAGCCGTGTATGCCGGCGAAGGCCAACGCCCTGAACTGACGCGGTTCAAAGCGGCCTTTGGCAACGGCCTGCTCGCGGTGGTCAACGCCAGCTTCGCGCGGCCGAGCTTCGCTGGCCCGACGCGCGCGTTCCTCGAGGACCGCAAGGCCGCCCACGCCGTCGAAACCCTCGTCGCACGAGCGCTGCCGGCGTGGTCCCATTGGCAAAGCAGCGTCGGACTCGCGATCAAGAGTCGCGCGGAGGCGCAGTAGGCGAAACACTGACCGAGGTGATGCGTGGCTACAGCGTGTTGAACGTGCCCGAAGCAGTCCAACCGATGCCAAAATGGGCCGATGACGGGACATCCCGGTATCCCGGTCTCAGGATCCTACACATCTCGCTTCCGAGAAGCGGTGATTGTCACAGCACTCGAGGCGATGCACTCGAGGCGATGAGTCTTCAGCCCCGGCCGCTGACACCCAAGGTGCCCCCCCGTTCCCACCCCCTCAGCGGCCTGCCACCGCTCACGCTCTCCCCCAGGCCAGTCGTCCCGCCACTCGCTGGGTCCCCGCGCCGCTCGCTGGGTCCCCGCGCCACTCGCTGGGTCCCCCGCCGCTCGCCGCGACGCTGGTGGAAGCCACCCGCACGGCGTCTCGCAGCACGTATCGCGCGAGTGGTTCCCTGACTTTCAGCG
>JAICQQ010000254.1 GCA_025937785.1 Polyangiaceae bacterium | reverse complement strand
GGCCGGCGACGGTAGAACCTGCACTGGTGCGGCCGCCTGGCCCGGGGGCGCGGTGCCCTGGGACTCTTTAGCCGGAGGATTGGTGGCCGGCGGCGTACACGCCGCGACGCCCGCGAGGGCGAGGGCGAGCGCCGCCAGGCCCCGTTGTGAGCGAGTGATGCGAAATTGCCTTCCTGAGAGCATGGGCGGCATCCTATCTCATCCAGCCAAACCCGCACGCGGGTCTGGCTATTCCTGAGCCGGATTGTGTCAGGGGTCCAACTGGGCGAGCCAAAGGGCCAATTCGGGCAGGGGCAGTGAACGGCTCACCACACCCGCCCGGACGGCTGCGCCCGGCATCCCGTAAACCACCGCGGTCGATTCGCTCTCGGCGATGACGGTACCGCCGGCTTCCACGATCTTACGCGCCCCCGCCACGCCGTCGTCGCCCATCCCGGTGAGAATGACGCCTACGGCGTTCTTGCCGACCACTTTGGCCACGCTCGCGAAGAGCCGGTCGGCGCTCGGCACGTAGCGATCGTGTTCCGACGGTCTAGAAACGGTGAGCCGGTAAGCATTGTTGTGCACCACCATTTCCATGCACTTACGGCCCGGACACACGAAGGCGGTGGCGCGCCCGACCTCGTCGAGCTCGCGCGCCTCGGCCACTTCGAGGCTGCTGCGCTTGTTCAGCCGCTCCGAGAAGGTGCGCGTGAACTTGTCGGGCATGTGCTGAGCTATCACGATCCCGGAGCTCGTCGTCCCCGGGATGCGCGACAACACGTCCATCAGGGCGCTCGGGCCACCCGTGGACGAGGCGATGGCAATCACGCGGCGCGGTGGCTTGCGACTGTTCGCTGTTTTCGGGCGCCGCACCACGGACGACATGGTCTCCATCGCGTGCCGCGCCGCCACGAGCGCCGAGTTCTTCATGCTGCGAGCCAGCAGCACCTTGCTGACGAGCTGCTCGCGAATCGCGTCGGGGTCGACCTCCTGATTGTCGGGCTTTGCGACGAAGTCCAACGCGCCGAGCTCGAGCGCCTTGAACACGTTCTCTTTCTGACTGTAGCTGGAAACGACGACTACCGGGGTCGGTCGACTGCTCATCAGAATGCGCAGGAACGTGAACCCGTCCATCTTCGGCATTTCGAGATCGAGGGTGATGGCGTCCGGCTTGAGCGTGTTGACCAAGCGCAGCGCTTCTTCACCGTCCGCGGCCTTGCCGATCACCTGTATCTCGGGCGACGCCGACAAGATCTCACCGATGTTGCGACGATTCACGGCAGAATCGTCGACAACGAGGACACGCACTGGCTGGCTGGGAGTGGTCATGCTGCTACCTACTCGCGTCCCACTGCCGGGAAAGCACCGGCTTGCGGTACACCAAGTCCTCCTTCAGATGAACCAATTCGAATGCCGTCGACACGTTCAACAGCGACTCGGAGTGACCCAAGAGCAAGTACCCCCCCGGGACCAGCCGCTGATACAGCGTGTCGATCACACGCTTCTTCTTCTGTTCGTCGAAATAAATGAGAACGTTGCGGCAAAAAATCGCGTCGACGCGACCAACGTTCGAGGCGCGCACGTTGTCGAGCAAGTTCAGCTGCCCGAAGTGGCAGAGACGACGCACGCTGTCGTTCACTTGGTACCCCCCCTCGGCGCGCGTGAAGTATCGATTCAACAGTTGCTCCGACATCGTGCGAAAAGAGGCACCACGGTAGACACCGCGTCGGGCGAACGCAACGCTGTTCTTGGACAAGTCGCTGCCGATGACGCGCATGTCCCAGTTGTACATGGTTCCCGACTGCAGCATCAGCATGGCAATCGTATAGGCTTCTTCGCCCGTGGAACACCCCGCGCTCCAGATCGATACCTGCCGCGATGCGGCATTGGCGCGCGCGATGCGCGGCAACAGCTCGTTCTGAAAGGCTCGCAGCTGGTACTCCTGCCGAAAGAAATACGTCTCCTTCGTGGTCAGGGTTTCGATGGCCTCTTCCAGCTCGCGCCGGCCATTGGCGTTGAAGCGTAGGTACTTGTAGTACTCATCGAAGCTCGACAGCTCGAGCGCTGCAACCCGATCCGCCAGCCTGCGTTCGAACAAGTACAGCCCAGAATCGTCGAATTGCAGACCAAAGTGGACGTTGATCATGTCCCGCAGGAGACGAAACTCCTCGGGCGCGAGCCGAAGCCGCGGCGAGCCACGTCCGGAAAACCTCATCGCGGTACGATGCTCCCGCCGCCCGCGGGGCTCGGCGTCCGGCGCAGAGCTCCGAGCCCCTCGAGCGCCCGCGCCAGGGCATCTCTTACCAACGGTTCTTTCTCGAGTTGCAGCTTGGCTCTCAGCAGATTGACGTTGCTTTCACCGCCGAGCTCACCGAGCAGATCTGCCGCAAGCCTGCGCACGTCCCAGGCTTCGTGATCGAGGCACACCCCGATGTGCGTCGCGACGCGTGGGTCGTTCAGCTCCGAAATGGCTCCCAGCGCAGCTTTGACGACCTCAGGGCTGGGGTGGGAAAGCCCGTCGATCAGATCGTCGACGTGCCGGATCTCGGGGATGCGGACGATGGCCTCGATCGCGCTCACTGCCACCGGCGCGGGTGCGCTGCGCGTCAGCGGCCTGAGCGCCCGCACGGCTTCGATGGAACCGGTATCGCCGAGCGCGGCTACGGCGTGCGTCAAGAGTTCCTGGTCGGGCGCGTCGGCCACCAGCGGCAAAAGGTGCGTTAGACCCGGAGCTTGCCCCGACTCGTCGCGCATGCGTCCCAGCGTACGGATCGCCGCCACCTGCACCTCACGGTGTTCGTCGGTCAACGCGAACGCCACGGCGTCGATGGCGCGAGGAGTCTTGCCCGTGCTGAGGGCGTCGAGCGCCGCGCGCCGCGCGAACATCGATTCGTGCGCGAGCACGTCGGTCAAGAACTCCTCGTCGCGCGCCGAGAGCGGCAACACCGGAGCGAGTGCGCCGAGCACCACGGCCGCCGCCACGGCGTCCTTGCCCTGGGGGGTCGCCTGCTCGATCAACCGCTGCGCCGGCTCTGGACACCTGAGCGCGATCTCGGCCAGCGCAGTCTCCGCCGACCAGCGGACGGCCCCCCGCGCTCCCACGAGCTTCCTCGCCACTGGCTGGAGCGTGCTCTCGTCGCCGAGCTGGGCGAGCGCCTCGAGCGCCACGCGCACGACGTGAGGATCGTCGTCGTCGAGGCGCGCGGTGACCGCCTGCACGACGACCGGGGACGGTTGCTCCGCGAACATTCGAGCCAAGAGCTCGACGCCGCGTGCTCGCTGCTCCGGATCCGCTTGCTCGAGCCCGAGCACCACGGCGTCGACGCAGGCGGGGCCCATCAGAAGCAACGCTTCTTCGGCCTCGGCGGTGACGCTGTCATCTGCGAGCAGCGCGACCACGACGTTCGCGGCGCTCGCATCCTCGATGCAGCCCAGGAGGAACGTGGCAATGCGGCGGGACGTGAGCTGGTCGGTGTGCGCCCTGGCCGTGCGCACGAGCGTCGCCAGAGCCGTCGCGCCCGTCGCGCGGAACGCCCGCTTCACCGCTACCTCGCTGGCCTGCCCCGTGCGCACGAAGTCGTGCAGACCGACGAGCGCCGCTTCGAACGTGGCGCCGCGCGCGCTGGTGAGCGCACGCGTGAGAGGTTCTACGGCGCGCGGGTCGCCGCTGCGCCCGGCGGCGAGCAAGGCCGGCCGCGCCAAGATAGGATCTGCCAGCATCGGCTCGATCTGCGACCACGGCAACGTGGCCCCCAGCTGGTTCAAACCGTCGAGAGCGGCGAGGCGCTCGAAACGATCCTCGGCCTTCAGCCGCGCCCGCAAAATCGCGCTGGCGGCTTCGGGGGCGCTGGCACCGATGCGCGCCACGGCCTCGATGGCGGTCGCGCGCACGTTGGTGTCTTCGTCCCGCGCCAGTCCTTCGAGGATCAAGAATGCCGCGGGATGCCCGCAATTCGCCAACGCCTCCGTGGCTAGCTTTCGCCCATCCGCGTCCAGGTTCGGCAGCACGATCGCGATAGCGTCCACGGCGTCCGCCCCGAAGGCCGAGATTGCCTCGACGGCGGCGTTGCGCAGGCCCACGTTCGCACCTGGACCGATCGCTTCGATCAAACCCCTGAGCACCTCGGAAGACGGAGCCGCGCGACACGCGACCGCCACGGCTTCCTTGCGCACGCGCCAATCGGCGTCGCCGAGCGCGCGCAAGAGCAGCTCGACGTTGAGTCCGCGCGGCTGCATTTCGAGGCTCGCGGTCGCGCGCCGTCGCTCCTCCGGATCGTCCGAGCGGAGACCCGTTTCGAGGTCCGCGTCCTCGGTCAAACGAGCTCCTTCGAAGCTTCCAACAGTCTGGCTTGCTCCAGCGTGGACGTGAGCGATTCGAAACGTTCGAGGTCCAGCACGAACACCAGGCGCGAATCGTAGGTCGTGACACCCAAAATGCCCCGCACGTCGTCGCCCGTCCCGAACGTCGGCGGCGACTTGAGCTCCTGGCCGCCGGTACCGAACACTTCCGTCACGCGGTCCACGGCCAGTCCCACGCGTTTTCCGTGCACGTCGATCAAAATCCACTTGTTGCGGCGCGGCTCTTCCGAGCGTGGCAAACCGAAGCGCACTCGGAGATCGATGATGGGGATCACCTCGCCGCGGTGGTCGGCGACGCCCGCCACCGCGCGCGGCGCATGTGGCAATTCGGTCAACGGTACGGGTGTGATGATCTCTTTGACGGCGCTGATGTGCACTGCATAAGCCACCTCGCCGACGACGAAACCAACCAGGCTCTTCTGGGGGTCCGGACGCTGTTTCTCGGTTGCCATGACGCCCTCGTGCCTCACGCAGAAACGATGGTGCTGAGGTTGAGCAGAACGACGACGTCTCCGACGGGACGCCCGATGCCAATCACGTGCTCCGAAACATCGCCCCCGAGCAAGCTGGTCGCCATTTCGATCTCAGAATCGGCGAGGCGCGCCACGTGGCGCACTTCGTCCACCATCAGACCGACGACTTCGCCGCTCTGGGCTTCGACCAGCAAGATGCGAGCGCGCCGGGTAAGGGGCTGCTCTTCGACGTGGAGGCGACGTCGGAGGTCCATCACGGTCACCAAGAGCCCGCGGACGCTGCACACGCCGATCACGGCGGGTTTGGCCCGCGGCACGGGGGTGATCGGGGGCGGGCTCAGAATCTCACGAATGCGCGTGAGACCGACGGCGTACAGATCGCCCGCCAAAATGAACACCAAAAAGTCCCGCGTGCCGCGGCGGCGCACCATGCCCGCGGCGGCGCTATGAGCTACGATTTCAGCCATCCGCGTACATCTTCCTTTCGCGCGAGAGTTCGCTGCCGGTAAGCACCTCTTCGATCAGGGCGCCCACGTCGAGCACCAGCCCGACATGCTGGTCGCCGAGGTCAGTAGCGCCCGCAAAGCCTTTGACGTCAGCGAGCGACCTGCCCAGTGGCTTGATCACGATGTCCTGCTGGCCATACAAGTGGTCGACGATCAGCCCCAGGCGGCGCGTGCCCATCGAAGCCACCACCACGAAACGACGCGAGCCGGCGGCCGCCGGGTCCTGCACCCTGAGCAGCCGATCGAGACGGCACAGGGGCAAAGTGGCTCCACGCAACGTCATCACCTCGCGCCCGTCGACGACATGCACGCCCGAGGCATCGAACGCGAGCGCCTCCGAGACGCTGCTGAGCGGGACCGCGAACACCTGCCCTCCCACCCTGATCAGGAGCGCACTCACGATCGCCAGCGTGATCGGGAGCGTGATCGTCATCTTGGTCCCGATACCTGCCTCGCTGTGGACGTCGATGACGCCGCCGAGCTTCGAAATGTTTGTCTTGACGATGTCCATCCCGACGCCGCGGCCGCTGAGGTCGCCGGCCTCTTCGCGCGTGCTGAGGCCAGGCAAGAAGATCAGGTTCAGCACCTCTTCGCGGCTGAGCTCCTTGGCGTCGCTCGAGGCTATTTTTCGCGACTTGATGGCGCGTTCGATCAACGCTTGCTCGTCGATACCCCGACCATCGTCCTCGATCTCGATCATCACGTGGTTGCCCTTTTGAAAGGCATTCAACGCGATGGTGCCGGCGTCGGGCTTACCCACCTCTTGGCGCCGCTGGATCGATTCGATGCCGTGATCGATGGCGTTGCGAATCATGTGCATCAGCGGGTCGCTGAGCTCTTCGACGATCAGCTTGTCGATCTCGGTATCGGCGCCCGTGATCACCAGCCGAATTTCCTTGGCGAGTTCGCGGCTGATCTGACGCACCACGCGCGCGAGCCGATCGAAGACCTGCCCCAGCGGGACCATGCGCACCTCGAGGATGCCGTCTTGCATCTCGCTCAGGCGGCGATCGAAGCTGCGATGCAACCGCTGCAGCTCGGCGCCCAGCTGGCGTTGCCCTTCTTCACGCAGGCGTTCCGAGATGCTGGCAAGCGCACCGCGCACGATGGCCAGCTCGCCCACGATGTTCATCAGGTGATCCAGCTTGTGGATATCGACGCGAACCGTTTGCGTCAAAGACTTCAAACTACCCGATGCTTCGAGCCCGGTGTCGTCGCCGATACGAAGCGGCTGCACCTCCTCGTCGCTGCCGGGCAGGTTGGTCGCCCGCGACCGCAGCGGGGCGGGCTTGATCGTCCCCGGCATCACCGTGGCGTTGCGTCGATTGATCTCTTCGATCACGACGTTGTCGGCGCCGAGCGCGCCGATCAGCATCGCCAGGTCGTCTTGCGATGCCAACAGCAGGTCGAGCTCGATGCTATCGACGCTCGCGGTTTCTCCGGTGGGCAAGTAGGTGATGATTTCGCCGTGGCGCTTGGCCCGCTCCTTCATCTCCTCGAGCGCCTTGTCGATCGTCGCGAGATCGAACTGCACCCGCAGCCGGTACAGCCGCATCTTGTTTTCGATGTTGGTACGGAGCCGATGCTCTTCGTACTCGGTCAGCACCGCGAGCAGCCCGGGGTCGAGGTCGTACTCGGCGGTGGGGCTTTGATCGCGTACGGCGCCCGCACCGATGCGCTCGAACTCGATCAGCATCTGCTCGACGAGCGGGGCCGCGTCGTCCTCCGGATCCTTCTCGGCGGCGAGGACCTTGCCGTACACCTCGACCGCCTGGAACAGCACGTCGAGAATGTTCGGGGTGAGCTCGATGCGCCCGAGCCTGAGCGCGTCCAGCACGTCTTCGAGTCGATGGGACAGCATCCCCATGCTGGCCGCTCCGAACAGTCCCGCGAGCCCCTTCAGCGTGTGCACGGCACGGAAGGCTTCGTTCACCAGACCCGGGTCGCTGAACTCTTCGCGCAAGCTGGCATCGAGAGCCAACAGGTTCTTCGACAGCGTCTCGATGATCTCTTGGGCCTCGCTGAAGAACTCCTCGCGAGCCTTGTCCGTCGGGTCGGTCATGAGAATCTGCTCACCCCCCGCGCCCGTGCCTCACTCCGCCACCCGGGCCAGTAGCAGCCGGGCTTCCTCGCGGAGCGATTCTGGGGAAAAAGGTTTGGCCAGGTAGGCATCGGCACCGAGCGACATGCCCCGCTCGCGGTCCTTTTCGGACGACTGGGTCGAGATCAGCAGGACCTTGGTGTTCTTGTGTTGGTCGCTCTTACGAATGAAGCGCACGAGCTCGAGCCCGTTGATGTCGGGCATGTTGATGTCGGTGATGACCAGATCGTAGGGCCCGCGCGGCAAGAGCCGCAGCGCATCGAAGCCGCTGGAAGCTTCCACCACCTCGACCCCGGGGAAATGCGTGTCACCGGACTCCAGCGCGGAGCGCACGAAGGCGCGCATGCTGAACGAATCTTCGACGAGGAGGATTCGGGACATGGGCTATGGGTACTCGCTCGGTTGGTGAACACCGGGCGCGCGGCGAAGCACGCGCTGCGTCGAGCGGGGCCAGCGGGAGCCAGGCGCGCGTGCGGAGTGGCGAGGTGCGATTGTCATGGGGTCCTTTTATCGTAACAGCTAGACACCTGCTGTTGAGATTACGACCGTCCGATGCCAGAACTTCATTAAAATCAACCTGATGGCGATCCAACCCCTCGGAGCTTCTTCCTCGGGCCGAGCTGCCGGCTTCCGGGTCGAGGCAACCAAAGATATGACACTTCTTAGCCCCCCCGCAAAAATCTTCGTGGACCCCAGCTTCGGAAGGTCGCGTGCCTCATGAAAGTCTGCGTGGTGGGAGCCGGACCCAGCGGACTCACGGCGCTCAAGGCCCTCGCAGGAAGCGGACTCTCAGTGGACTGCTTCGAGCAGGCGGATCGCATCGGGGGCCTATGGGCGCTGCATGTTCGTCTCGGGAAAGGTGACCTCGAAAAGACCAGCGCCTACCGGTCACTACATATCAATACGTCTCGCGAGCGCACCCAGTTCTCGGACTTTCCAATGCCGGCGCACTACCCGGACTATCCTGCCCACCACCAGATCTGCGCCTACCTGGAAGCGTACGCCGATCGCTTCGCGCTTCGAAAGCACATCCGACTGAACACGACGGTGGCGCAGGTTGCCCCGCGCGACGCAGGTGGCTACACGGTCACACTCGCGAGCGGAGAACAGCTCCAGTACGACGCGGTGGTGGTCGCCAATGGACACCACACCGATCCGTATTGGCCCGAGCTCCCCGGCCGCTTCGACGGCCCACTCTTCCATGCGCGTGACTATCTGGATCCGGATCATCCCATAGAGCTTCGCGGCCGGCGCGTGCTCGTGGTGGGCTTCGGGAACAGCGCCGTGGACATCGCGGCGGAGCTCGCCTACGCCGGCGCTGGGGTCACGCTTTCGGTCCGGCGTGGCGCTCACATCATCCCCAAGTGGGTCGGCCCGAAGCCGGTGGACCAAGCCTCGCTGCTACCCCGGTGGCTGCCGCGGCCCATCAGGCGCAACATCAGTCAACGTCTGCTCGAACTTTCCGTGGGCGACCTGCGAGCGTTTGGTCTGCCAAAACCCGACCATGGGCTGGGGCAGGCTCACCCCACGCTCTCGAGCGAAATGCCGCACCTGATCCGTACACGGCGGGTGATGCCGCGGCCGGCCCTCGTGCGTATGAGTGGCAAGTCAGCCTACTTCGCCGATGGTAGCGAGGTGGTGGTGGACGCTATCGTGATGTGCACCGGCTACAACGTGCGCTTTCCGTTCTTCGAGCCCGCGTTCGTGAGTGCGCCCGAGAACCGACTGCCGCTGTTCCTACGGGTGCACAAGCCAGGCGTCCCGAGGTTGTACTTCATCGGGCTCTGTCAAACGGTGGGAGCGATCTTACCCATCGCCGAGGCGCAGTCGAACTGGGTCGCCGCCGAGCTTCGCGGCGAGTACCAGCTGCCCTCACCGGCTGAAATGTGGAAAACCATCGAGGCGCACGAACGCAGCAGTGCGGGCTACGTTCCGACGCGTCGCCACACCATGCAGATCGATCCGGAACACTACCTGAAGGCGTTGGCACGAGAGCGGAAGCTCGGTCACGCGCGGGCTCGGAAGACACGCTAGAAGCCCGCGAAACGCAAAGCTGCCTCGCTGCTGGCGTCGATAGAATCCACAGGGCAAAGCCCGGACCGAGATGCGCCGCGCCATCGCTCTCGACCGCGCAACTCGAAGAGTAGGTGATGGTCGCAGGTAGGTGTAACGGCGCTCGGGGCCGCTTCGAAGACGTGCGCGCCGCGCGCGTTGCCTTCGACACCTCGATGATTTGGAATTACCATGAAAAGCTGACCCCCATGGCCTCCCCGACTCCTCCTGACGCGCTCTCGCCGTCCGCCATTCCGAAGTTGGTTCCGCCTCGGCCAACGGCACCGCCGAACTCCGACACCCGGCCGGCCCTCCCTCGCACTGCGAATGATCCATCGAGCGCCGTAGACGCCGCGCTCGATGCCACGCACCGCACCAGCACCAGCCTCTCGGGCCTGCTCGATGCTTTGGGTCGTTTCACTTCGGGGGTCAACGGCGCGCGAGAGGCCAGTGAGCAGCTGAAGCAAGAGCTGTTCATGCTGCGGGACATGCTCGGTACGAGCAACCAAGAGCGGCTGGCGCTCAAGGTTCGTGTCGAGAAGCTCGAGTTCGAGCTGGAGGAAGCCAGAAACGACGTCGAGCAGGAGCAGCGTTACGTGCGCGACGAGCAAGATCGCTTCATCGCTGCGCTGATGGAAGAGTACGAGACGGAGATCGAACAGCTGAAGCGCTTGCTCACCCTTCCTGAACCGGTAAACCCCGCCATCACTTCGCGCGAGCTACGCAACGCGCTCGAAGCGGTCGAGGTGGCGCAAGCGGAGCGACAACACAGCCGCGATCTGGCGCATCGAGCCCAGCGACAGCGCGACAGCGCCCAGCGCGAGGTCGCGCGGCTCCAGCACGAACTCAGGCTAGCCCACACCAAGCTCTCCGAGCTGGCGATCAAGTTCGACGACCAGCACACGCGCCCCACCGAGCCTCCCCCGAACGACGGCCCGTCTCCGCGGCGTGGTTCTGGCCGCGAACACGCGGTCGCCGACACCGATCCGGCGCCGCGCTTTCCGCGTACGCCGCACTCCCAGATCGAGGTGGCCGGGCCGGCGCCGGGGATCGCAGACTTCGAGCGCGACTGGGACGCGGCAGCGATTCCCGCGCCGCCCCCCTCGTTCGACGGAGGCGCCGCACTCGCCACCGCCAGCACCGAGCCGGCGCTACGGCACTCGGCACCGCCCGCCGAACTGAGGGCGGCGTTGACCACCTCGGGAGCGCCTGGCCGGCGCGGCTCGCGCTCACCGGCGCCGGGGATCGCTCCGAGTAGCCCGCTCGCAGCGAGCGCGCCGGCGGACACGGGCGCGCACGCCGATGAGACACCGAGCATCTTCACGAACATGCGCCCTTCGTCGGTGTATCCGGACCCGTACCGCGTCGACGCCAAGCCCCCGCTGAAGCGCAAACCCGATCACTCGTTGCGCCCACTAGTAGGTTATTCGAAGCGCGCCGACGAAGTCCAACCGGAACAGCTGGGCGCCACGGCGATCAAGAGCGCCGACCGCGACCGCGAACCCAACAGCCAACGCTAGCCCATCTGCCGCCCCGACGCATCCAACCAGGGGCGAGCCCACAAGATCCAAGACACCCTCGCCGAAGCCGTCTGACTTCGCGGAGAAGAGCTGACAGCAGCAGAACCGAACGAGGCCGGCTCGCCCCGGTGGCGAGCCGACCCCCAGCTGTTGGCTCAGCGCCGATAAGCCAAGGTCCACAGGACGGCAATGATGCCGTCGAGCACCAAGACGCCGGCCTGAGCTTCGGCAGAGGACAAGTAACCACAAGCGCCCGCCAACCGGAGCGCCATCATGGTTTCACGAGCAGAATTGACAGCGTCTTCGAGGCGAGAGGTACGCTTTCCTGCTCTGGCGAACAAGCCTTCGCTACCATTGAGAGCGGTGG
>JAICQQ010000233.1 GCA_025937785.1 Polyangiaceae bacterium | reverse complement strand
GCGTTGGCCATGCCACGGCTAAGCTGCAGTTCGCATGCCAGTGGCCCTTCGCGGCGTGATCTCAGTGCTTCCGAACGCTTCCGGCGTACCAGCCTGTCACGCCTGCAGGCCTGCCACACCACGTCGCCTCCGCACTTCGGCAGCCGCTAAGGTCGTAGCCCCCCAGGGTCGCTTCGGCGGTAGCCCGTTCGGCGTAGCGGCTAGGATCACTTCGGCGGTAGCCGCTAGGATCACTTCGGCGGTAGCCCACCAGGGTTACTTCGGCGGTAGCCGCTAGGGTTTCGTATCATTCACGATTCGATCGATCTTCGCATGGCGTTCCGGGCTGCGACCGGACGGACGCATGTAGGCGATACTGAACACGAACAGCAACACCGCACCGCCGATAAGGACGCCGAAAGCGATCAGAGGTTTCCCAACAGCCAGCGCGATCACGAACCCGATCGCGATGAACAGCGCCGCTAAACTGATGCCCTTGAAGTGTGAGTTCATCGTACAACCCAGCAGCAACTCTCGTGCCATTAGGCGTCAGCCGGGGTAGCTGAGCGGAACCACGGCTTCGGGACCGAGCACCCGAAACGTGAAGCTCTCCGTAAGGAACAGGTGAACCTTGTCGCGATCGTGCCAATCGTAGCCGACGCTCGCATCTTGGCCGAGCACCAATTCGAAGTCACCGCCGCGCAGGGACAGCAAGAAGCCACCCTGGAGGACAGCGCTGTGAAGGATGGGTCCGCCCAAGACCTTTGCGATCTGCTCCCGCGGCGGATCGCTCGATTGATACGAGTGCAGCAACCTGAACGGTTTCGATCCGAGGACCATGGCGAATGGACCCTGAACGCCGCGATCGCTCAGCATCAAAACCGCCTTCGCCACCACATCGGAAAAGCCCGCCACCTCTTGGCCCAGAGGCGCAGTCGGGTTGCCCGCGGCTTCCTGCAAGCCCTGAATGCCCGCGGGCCCGAAGCCGGCATAGACCGCCCGCTCTTCGAAGGCCGCGAGCTGGAGCGCCGCGCGAGTGACGCTCTCGGTGTCGACGTTGGCCGCTCCGCGCGCGAGGTTATCCAAGGTCCAGACGTCCAGTTCGATCGGAACGCGCACCTCCACCAACGGGAGCACCCGGCGGACGCCGTAGTGCACGCCGTCTTGTACCAGGTGAGAGGGCTCCAGATAGCCCAGGTTCACTGCCGAGAAGTCGAAGCCTTTGGGCTCGGGGACGTCGACCACCCGGCGGTCGGAAAGATTGGCACTCAGGGCCCGCACGGCTTCCGCTTCGACGTAACGCCACGCCGCGTCCGTGAGCGGCGCCAGTTCCCGCTTCAAGAAGTCCATTAGCGAGCCCCCTTCAAGCTGCCAATGCCCAACGATCGCGGGCCGGCAGGGGCTACCCGGTTGTCGTCGTCGCCTTCAGCGTCGCTGATGCTGGCGTCGTCGGAAAAAAGGTACTTGCGGAGCTGCGCGTCCCACGCGGGCATCGCCCTACGCAACCACTCGAGCGTCATGCATGCATGCTCGATCTCCTCGTCCCGGTTGTGCGCGAGCACCCGTGCCAGCGTTGCGTCGCTCGCGAGAGCCACGCGCTGGTGGTACCAGTCCACAGCCTCGATTTCCTCTTTCAGGCTCGTCAGGGCGCGATGGTGGTCGCGGGTGCTTTCATCCAAGAGCTCGAACGGTTCGTGATAGTCATTCGCCATAGTGTCGTGCCGCCGGCACCCACCCTGGCAATTCCCATTCCAGCGCGAAGCGGACCCTGGCCTCTGCGGTCTCCTCGATCGTACTGGGTCGTCCGGGGCGAAAGCCCAAACAGGCGCGGATCCGGCGTGTCGTGGCGCGATGACACGGCGCGGCAATCCGCCGCATCGAGGCGCACCCAGCCTCGGGCGGGAGTGTGCCCCAGGGGCTTCGGTAGCGTGCCCGGGGATTCCGTCCCGACGTTACTTCACTGCTTCTCGCTTCACGAACCGATTGTAGTAGCTAGCTTCTCCACCCAGGTCCGCGTCGTGGACGAAGGCGAGCTCGTCGCGTTCGAATTCTTCGAAGAACCTCTTCCAATCCATGGGCATCACGCTCGACGGGGCCTCGCGCTCGGGGAAAATGATCTGCAGCGCTGCCCCATAGTCGCGGGCCGCGCGACGCTGAGCGGGCACACCGCGCCGCGCTTCGACCCACCGCCGAATCGCGACGTGATCCGTGGTCATCTGGGTATGCATGCGAACTTCCTTTCCTTCGATGAATGCTTGAGCTTCCGTGACCCGTGCGGCTCACCCCCCGCCAGCTCGGGGATGCACGGCATGTGCCACGCGACATACGCCACGCGACATACGCCACGCGACATACGCCACGCGACATACGCCACGCGACATACGCCACGCGACATACGCCACGCGAACAGCCCCGCTTGGTAGAGGAGCACAATGGTAGCGCAAAATTCGAGCGCGAGCGAGCGATCCTAACCCGTCGAAAATCTTTCGACCTACATCCGCCTACGCGCTTGGGCGCGGTGGCGTGAGCGATTACTCACTCGATGTGGATGTTGGGCTCAGGCGGATCGGCCATGTCGGCGCCAATGTGAAAGCTCGGATGCGGCGGCTGGTTGTAGGCCACGTTCTGCCACGAGATCGCGACTCTGTACTGCGGGTCGTGCATCAACGTGTAAATCCTGCGCGCAGTCACGTCGGTCGTCGTATAAATGCGCAGCGCCGCGTTGTTGGTTTCGCGCCAGATCACTTCCTCACGCCAGTCGCCCAGTAGATCGGCCACCAGCACTGGGGTCGACTTGGTGCCGTTGTTCGATGAACAACTGCCGCAGGTTTGGAGATTGCCGCCGCCGAATTTTTGAACCGCCGTCCCGTCCTCTAGTTCGCGCGACTCGTCTGCGTCCCACCAGATCAAGAAGTTGATCGAGTTCGGGCTGCCGCTGATGGTCTGACCGCTCGAGGCACTCATGAACGGGACTCCGCTCGACGCCCACATTTCCGCGCCGGGGTTGGCGGCCGTCACGTCGGCGGCGACACCGCGTCCCACGTCGTCGGCCGAGTTCGGCCCTTGATGAATCACCTCGCAAGTACCAGCGTCGCGCAGCGAAAAAGTGGGGCGATTCTCGTACTCGTGCGGCATGTATACCTCGAGACCCGGACGCGAGGGAATCAGATCGGTGACGTGCAGCGCATCGCCGTGGTTCAAGGCGGTGTTGCAGAGACCCTTACCGTCGTGATCCACGGTCATCGCGCCATAGATGATCTCTTGGCCGAGGTCGTCATCGGCGTTGGCGACGCTCAGGCTATGGGCCCCCTGCCCGGTCCAACTCTCGCCCGCCTGGTTGCTGTCGAACTTCCAGAGCTGCGAAAGCGCGCCGTCGCGGAAATTCCACGCGGTCAATGTGGTGCGTGTGTAGTAGCCACGCGCCATGACGACACTCGCCAACCCCGTATCGTCCAAGTGCGCCGCGGTCGCCAGGAAGCGGTCGACGCGGTTGCCGTAATCGTCGCCCCACGCGGACACCGTGCCTCTCGCGACGTCGAAGTCGACGGTCGCAAGCTCCGCACCGGTCTCACCGCTGAATACCGTCAGGTACTCCGGCCCGCTCAGGATGTAGCCCTCGGAGTTGCGATAGATTTCGCCGTCGTCGTCGTTCGCGGCCGGTCCCAGACTGAGGAACTCGCCGGTTCCGTCCCGGGTGCCGGGTGCGGTCTTCACCGTCAGCTCTGCCTTACCGTCGCCATCCAGGTCGTACACGATGAACTGCGTGTAGTGAGCGCCGGCCCGAATGTTCGGCCCCAGATCGATGCGCCACTTGCGCGTGCCGTCCAGCTCGAGCCCGTCGAGGAAAACGTTGTCCGTCACGCCGGCGTTTGCATTATCCTGCGCGTTGTTCGCCTCCCACTTCAGGACCAGCTCGAAGTCTCCGTCCCCGTCGAGGTCCGCCGCGCTGCCGTCGCCGGCGTGGTGGCTGTTCTGCGATGGGCTCTCGAGCGGAACGCTCACGTAGTTCTCGGCGAGCGGAGTGACGGGTTCGGAGTGCGCGCCTTCGCCGGCTGTGGACAGCGGCGCGATGGTGTAGGACGAGTCATCGGCGCCCTCGGCGTCGAGGTAATTCGTGCTGTCGGTCACGTTCGCGACGAGCACACCGTCTCGGTACACGTTGTAAGAAATGCTCTCGGGGTTGGCGGCCGAGTACTCGTAGCCGAACATACGCCAGCCCACGTAGACTCCCTCGTCCATCGACACCGCCACCACCCCGCGGTTCAGGCGCTCGAGGTGGTAGAAACCGTCCGCTCCTGGATCGGTACCGCCGCCCGTGCTCGCCGTGGAGGTGGTGCTCGCGGCACCTCCACCGCTCGACCCGTTGCCGCTGCTGACTGCGCCGACGCTGCCCGCTGTCGCCGAACCGATGGCCCCCGTGGTACCGATACCGGAAGTTTGAGTTGCCGCCACGGTCGTGCTCACGCCCACGGTGCTCGTCGCCCCGAGCGTACCGGTCGGAGAGGACGTGGAGGTCGACCCCCCGCCAGAGCCTGCGGCCGTGCTGCCTTGGACCGAGCTCCCTCCCTGGGGCGCGGCATCGCTCGAGCAGCCGAGCGGGATGCTGCCGAGTGCCAGGCCGCTGCAGAACAACCACCGAAACTTTGCCGGGCACGGTTTCATCTCGAGGGGTCGTGGTCGGGTAGCAGATCCTGGCGGGGGCATGGGTTTCTCGACCTGGAAAGGGTCGAAGTCCCCGGCACCTTGCCGGAACTTCCACCAGGATTCGAACAAAAGCGCCTACATGCGCGCAGTCCATCGCATTCGACCGCGGGCGCCTCTAAGGGATACCGCTGCTCTGTCCGTTTACAGGCTGGCCACTAACAACCGCCGAAGCCTCGTGCCACCCACGACTAATGACCTGGGGGGGACAGCGGGCAGACCGACACGAGAACTGGCGGCGGATGAGTTGAAATCGTGACTCGACCAGTACAGCGACCGGAGGATCCGAAAGGCGGCGCGAACGAGGCGGGCAAGAAGCGCCGATCGCTCTCGGACGGACCCGCGGTGCGTCGAGCGCTGGCTGAGGCCGAGTCCGACGCGAAAAGCAACGCGGGTTGGAAGCTGCTGGAAGCTCCGCAGGAGGCCTCCCAGGTGAGCGAGGTTTCCGGACTCTTGAAGACGGTGGACGACACACAGCCAGAACCGAGCTGGAAGGTCGTCGCCGTCGTTGACGAACCGATGCCGACGAACACCGCAGACCCCGCACTTACAGCCGCGCACCCCCTAGCCCCAGCCGCGCACCCCCTAGCCCCAGCCACGCAACCACTAGCCCCAGCCACGCAACCACTAGCCCCAGCCGCGCAACCGAAAGCAAACCAAATGGGGCAGCGGCCGACTCCGGCCACCATCCCGACTCGTCAGCCCACACCTGCATCGGGAGGAGTTCCTCGAGCAGGGGTGCCGCGCCCAACCGGCGGCGCGCGACCGTCCGGAACAAGTATTCCTCGGCTCGACGCGACACGCTCGAAGACCCCAGCGCATGTGCCTCCCGCTAGGACAGGAACGCCCGCAGTCGCAACGTCTACCGTCGCAACGCCTACCGTCGCAACGCCTACCGTCGCAACGCCTACCGTCGCAACGCCTACCGTCGCAACGCCGGTGACCGCACGCCCCGTGCTCGCAACGACGCAGAAGGTGGCGTCACTTCCCGCCGCTGCCAGCGGAGTTCCTAGACCGACCCGGCGCCAAACACCACCCGCGATCCCCGTTGAACGCAACACCCCCACGCCAAAGCCGCGTTCGATGATGGCCACACAACTCGGAGTCGCGCCGCCACCGATGCTGCTCGATGCGCCCGTCGCAGCAGCTTCGCCCGTAGCCACATCGCCGCCCGCGCCGGCGCGGGCCCACGCCCACGCCCACGCCCACGCAGCCCTCGCCGTCATTCAGCTCGACGCTTCTCCGCCAACCGTGCGGGTCGACCCCGCACTCGCCAAGACTGCGGCCTTCGACGCCATGCCGTCCACCGTGCGGGTCGATCCTGCGCTCGCCAGGACGGCGCTCGATGCGCCCGCCTCGGCTCCCCCGCTCTCCGCGTTCGCGGACACCCAACTCGCGGTGCAGCGCCCCGCCGAGGTTGACGCACTTCTGGACGCGCTCGACGACTCCCCCACGCTGGTGCAAGCGCCCGAGTTCGCGCTGGAGCCCACTTCTCCGTCGCAGTCCCAGGCAATGCTTGCCCAGGCGCCAGTAACGACGCGATCGCCGGATGTCGCCAGCGACAGCCTGGCGCTGGAAGCCAGCCCCCCCGCCCAGGTCGGGTCGCCGCAATCGCGGGCGGCTCTGTCGAGCGAAGCCTTCGCTACCACCCAAGATACCGTGCCCCCCGCACCGCTGAGCCGTGTGGCGCTCCAGCTGCCGAGCCCCTTCGACCGCTGGTCACGCACGAAGCTGATCGGGGTTGCCTGCGCGGCTGGCGTGGCCGCGCTCCTACCGCTCGTGACTGCCAGCGCGATCTTCAGCTCGCGAGCAGACCGGAGCGCTCTTGGCGCTACCGTTGCGGCGCCGCAGGCGGCGCCCCCATCGCCCCCGGCCGCAGCTAGCCCAACGCCCGTCCCGCCCCGTACATCGCCCGCCACGGTTGCGCCGGCGGCTGCTCCGCCAGTGGCTGCTCCGCGTGCAGCTGCTCCGCGTGAGGCTACTCCGCCTGCTGCTGCCCCGTCGCCCGGAACTGCGTCGCCCGGAACTGCGTCGCCTGGAACTGCGTCGCCTGGAACTGCGTCGCCTGGCACTGCCTCGCCTAGCGCTGCCTCATCTGGCGCCATCCCTTGGCTCGACCGCCCCGCTACCTCGACGCCGAACTGTGACTCGCTGGCAAACGTTCGCCCCGGGCCCAAAGGCTTTCTCTTGCAACAGGCCATCAAGCGGGGCCAACGTGAGTTGGTCCGAGGTAACGTGGAGGCCGCGCACGCTGCCTGGTGCGAAGCTGTGCTCCTGGGAGATCCTAGCGACACCATCCTGATTGGCCTCGGCCAGGTGCTGCTGATGAGGTCCGACACCAACGCTGCATTGCAAGCCATCGACCAGCTACTCGCGCAAAAGCCCAACGATCGTCAGGCCCTCGACCTGCGCGGTGACATCTTGATCCGACTGGGTCGCGCCGATGAAGCTCGCGAGACCTGGTACCGCGCCGCCGGTGCATCGCGGGCGTCCTCAGCCCTCATCGAAAGTCTGCGTCGAGTGAACCGGGCGGACGCAGTCAAGGCGCTGAAGGCGGGGGACCTCGTGCGCGCTGACAGGCTGTGGCGTCGCGTGATCGCACTCGACGTACGCGATGTCGCCAGCTGCGCAGAACTCGCCGCGGTGCTCGCGCGAAGCGGTGACGTTGTCGCCGCGCGACGCTGGCTCGCATATGCCGACTCCCTCGACCCCGCCCATCCCAGGTTGGCTGCGGTGAAGGGCACCATCAGCGGTTGATCCTCGTGGTGGATGCGCGCTCCCCCCTTTGCGCGCTGCCCTAGTCGAGCTTCACGCGAGTCCAATCGAGCTTGCGGGTCGCGGGGTAATTCAACCAGGGCGTGGCCCCGGAGTCCTTTACCCTGCCATGACTCGTCAGCTTCAAGGGCTTCAGCGGTCGACCATGCATTTCGCCCGGCATCGGGGATTGGTCCTGCACCCACCAAACGTCGAACGCCACGAGCTGGTCGTCGGGTCTGCCGCTGAACTTGTGAACGTTGAGCAGGTAGTCGCGCAAATGCTGGCGGTTCGGAGCGTGCCCGGAGTAGCGAATGCGGTTGTGATAGTCACACCAGAACTGCTCGTGTCCCCAGCCATGCGGAGCGTCTGGGTTGAAGTCGGGCTGCGCACCGGTGAGCGGATCCAGCTTGCGACCGTCCTTCGTCCGACCATCCACGATCACGCGCCCGTCCTCGTAAGGAGGTTCCGGCGCAAACATGCCCCAGCCTTGCAGCAGCCGCGGATACTCCATGATCTTCAAGGTCCACTCGGGTCGCTTGACCTTGATCCGTTGGTTGGCGAAGCGGTTGTCGTGCAGCATTGCAAGGACGCAGGCGACTGCCAGGAACGCGACCACGACTTCCTTCAAGCCAAACGCCAGCTTCTCGGCCTCCATCCGCAACAGCCCCTTGCGCTCCACGAAATCTTCCGTACGCGCCGCAGCTCCGACCGGGGATGCGGGCACGGCGTTGGCGCCCCACCACTCACTCGTACGCACGCGCGCCCGCCGCGCGCCGAGCGCCCGCCGCGCCCAATAGCTGAAGAGCGGTAGCCGCGGCCAGAACGAATACAACACCCCCAGAGGGAGCACACGCAGTGCCTGACTCAAAGCGTGCTCTTTGGCGTAGAGCCTCCGGAGTGTCGGGTCGTACACCACCAGGCCGGCTTTGGCGTCGTACCCCTTGGGTAGGAGCTCCGTTTGCCGGTGGTCCACGAACGTCAAGCGCTCGAAGGGGTCGAGGCGATCGAGCACCCTGCAGATCTGAAAGCACAACCCCGCATCGCTCTGAAAGATCACGGTACGTTCTCGCCCGGGCCGTGAGAACCAGCGCGAAATCGCGTTGAAGTCCGCCGCGCCTAGCAGCAAGATCGGAAACAGGCTCATCACGTACGAAAATGGTCCGATCCGCGACGTGGCGGCGATGCCGCCATGGAGCGCCAGGACCAACACGAAGATCAACCGGCGCGTCCACGTCTGCCAGAACGGGAACAGAATCAAAACCGCAAGCGCGCCTTCGATGACCAGCGTGCTGTAGGTCATCCAGCGCAGGGGAGCTATCGACACGTTCTCGCGCGCCCAGATGCCTAGCTCGGTGACGATCCGATCCTGCCAAAAGAACCAGTGCAACGCAGTTCCATTGCGCCAGCCGATTCCGTCCTTGTGAACCGCGTTGAAGAAATAGATCGCGGCCCATTGCACCAAGAACAACAGCACCATCAGCGAGTAGACGCGGTTCGTGTCGCGGAACGGATCGGGACGAACGTTCAAATCGTGAACGCTCTGGTCCCGCTTTTGCCTCAGCGACCGCAGTACGGCATCCACGCTGAAGCGACGCCCCATCGGCAAGAACACCGTGTACACGGTCATGATGTTCACGACGACGGTGCCACCGTTTTCGACGAAGATGTTTCGGTTGTTCAGGCTGACGATGCAGATCGCCGACAGCACATGAAACAGCTTCGTCTTGTAGCCTATCGTGAATAGAAAGAAGATGACGAGGGTGAGCGAAAACGCGATCAGCACTTCGCCATAGCTCGAAAACGCGTGGTAGATCGAAAACAGGTTGCGCCCCATCGGGCGAAACAGCGAAAAGTGATTCGGCAGTATGCCGTCGTTCGAATAAAACGCGCGTGCGTAGTACATACGCCGCAACACTTCGACCATCAAAAGCACGCCGAGACAGATGCGGTGCACCCCCAGCCAGCGGGGATCAGCGCCGAGGTAGCGCTCTTTGAAAAAGTCCATGACTCGCGCCCACGCGGCCTTGGGCTCGGGCTTGCTCTTACTCTTGCCGTCGCGCGCGCTCTCGCGGTCGTCGGCTTCTTCGTCGTCGGGTGCGCTCTCCCGATCGCCATCACCGGCTTCGGCGGCGCCCCGCGCACTCTCGCGGTCGTCGGCTTCTTCGTCGTCGGGTGCGCTCTCCCGATCGCCATCACCGGCTTCGGCGGCGCCCCGCGCACTCTCGCGGTCGTCGGCTTCTTCGTCGTCAGGTGCGCTCTCCCTATCGCCACCACCGGCTTCGGCCGGCGCGTTCTCGCGGTCACCGTCATCGCTGTCGCGTTTGCGTTCACCGCGAGGCTCGCTGCTCTGGCCGCTGGGTGAATCGACCGCGGATCCATCCTCGGGCGACTCCGCAGGCCGCGCTTCAGCGCCTTCGGCACCCCCCTTTGACTCCGAAGCTTTCGAGTTCGATCCGTCCGACACCATAGTCCCGTGCTGCCTACCGAGGCATACCGCGGCAGCGGCGATTTTGCCTGAGTCTTTTTACGAAATACTTGCGCAAATTGAGCCCCTTACGTGACGTCAGGCTCAAGGCCTGGTCAACAGCCGCTGCACTGCCAACTCCGAAGGGGGGGGCCGCCCGGACAGACTCTGCGCTAGCAGTTCCCCTGCGGCGACGCCGCTGGTCATCCCAAACCCGCCAAGCCCTGCAAGCCAGTGGAGCCCCTCCACGCGCGGGTCACTGCCGATCACCGGCCGGCGATCCGGCGCATACGTCCGCAGGCAGGCCCAGTACCGCACCACTTCTGCGCGACCCAGGGCCGCGTCGATTCCGCCCAACTTACGCGCCAAAGGTTCGAGGCACTGCACTTCCGCCTGAGGCGCGCCAGCGCGCCATAACGTCTCGTCGCACGGGCTGGTCAGGACCCGCTGGCCCTCGCGGCGAAAGTACACCTCGTCGTCCAAACTCCACACCGCGGGTGCGCTCGCCGGCAAGGCGCGCTGGCACTCGAGCAACGCCAAATGTCGCCGCACTGGAGTCAGCGGCAACGCGAAACCGGCGGACTCCCCCACCTCGCCGCTCCAGGCGCCGGCTGCAACCACCACGTCGTCGGCCGCCACCAACTCGCCGTCTGCCATTTCGATCCCGACCACCCGAGCGTCGTTCGTCTTCACACCTCTTGCGCGTCCGCCGCACCGGATGCCAACGCCCAAGGCGCGGCTGGCCCGACCCAAAATTTCCGAGAGGGCATGGATGTCGATCACACCACCGGACGCAGCATACAAGCCGTGCCAACCGCTAACGTTCAACCCACTCAGGCGCATCGTCACGCGCTCCGGTGTCTCGATCTCATGAGGAGTCCCTTGAGCGCCAGCGGTCTGCGCGATGGGCGCGAGGGTCTCTGGCGCGCGCGCGAGCAACAACAGGCCGCGAGGCTCGACCAACGGCCGTTCGGGGCTCAACTCGCCGAACAGTGCGAGGCTACGGCGCGCGAGCATGGCCAGACTCGCCTCTGCCTCCAAGGGACGGAAGATTGCTGCGTTGCGACCGGAAGCATGTGTACATAGGAGCGACTCGCGCTCGATCAACACGATCTCCCCCGAGTTACTGCGCGCCAACTGCCAGGCCGCTGACAGGCCCGCAATGCCACCGCCGAGGATGATGATACGCCTCACCAGTTCGTCTCCGTAGGACGCTCGCACATGCATCCCGCCGGGTCGACGGTGCACAACCACGTTTCCATCAATGGACTAGTCCAGTCCTTTCGGACCCAGTCCTTTCGGACCCAGTCCTTTCGGACCCATATCCTGGACGCCGGCAAGCACAGTGCGAACACCTTGCCATAGCCCCGACACCGGCGCTCCTGCTACCTAGCGCGGCGCAACCTCTAACTTTTTTTGTTACAATTCAAGCATTTAACCGCGCAGCAGCCGCGTAGCGACAGCGCGCATGCGCTGAAATGTCTGGCTGCGGTTCCTGAGCACCCCCGCGTTGCACGTCGTCCCAGTACCGTACATCGAGAACATGCCGTGCTGCCAATCGCTGGCGGTACTGCACGAGCTCCGCGCTCGCACCAGCATTCTCATCCCGACTTCGAAACAGCGGCCCAGCGCCTCAGGGCTGTCGCCCAACAACGACTGCGCGAATTCTTCCCGCCTCTCGCTGCTGTAAGCAATGGCTTGCCGCTCGTCCTCCGGAACCCACGACGCAAGGTACGGAGCATCCCGCGCGTCGAGCTGCATCAGACAAGCTTCGCCCAGCGCGCCACGCCCTAACGGTTCTCTACCAAATTGTATGTCTTCGCGAAGACCGGACTCATGCAGCACTACCGTTAGCGTTGCCATAGCAAGCTGCGCCGCCGTGCCTTGCCAGCGAACCGGCTCGCACGGCCCATCATCGTTACACTTCGTCAGCCGCTCGGCGGTATTCGCAAGCGACCGCGCGATGGCCGTATAACGCTGCTTCGCTTCGAACGCTGACTCCGCCCGCACCCACGCATTCCTCGCGCGGGACCAATACGGAGGCCTGCACGCCAACACGGGCTCATCGCAGACGGGCTTGAGCGGACAGGTCGGCGCCAGCCGGTCTATTCCGCATTCCGACATTGGCTTCACCGAGTACGGCGACGCTCCGGGCTGCGCAAACTGAATGGCCAAGTTGAGTACTAGGGTCGCTAGGGTGAACTCGCTCAAGGCTCGGCCACGGTAGCAGTGGAGCGACCATTGGCAATCCTAGAAGTTAGATTCCAGCGACATCTCACCGTGCATTGCACCGCTGCAAGATCTCGATTGCACCATTGCGAGATCTCGATCGGCGTAATGTTCGGGAGAATAGCCGCATTCTCGTACGGTCGAAATGCAGGCAAAGTTCGAGTGTGAACACTCATCCACAGCTGACACTTCGGCCTCACGTCTTTCGATCCTTGAACGTAACGTGTCCTTATCGCCCCTGCTGCGGTCGCCCATCCTCGCCAGCCGCTGCACCGACGAGCCCATGATCAGTCGCTCGTCGTGCACCTCCATCGCTCTTGTCCGCCATAACCAAAACTCCCCCCTTCGCTCAGAACCGGGACTCATCACACTCTAATCACACCAGCACCCAACCAGCGAGCACCCTTCCGGCCCCGCGCCTCCCCTCTACTGACGCTTCATTTTCCGCGGTCTTACTCACGCCGCCATCCAACTCACGCCACCATCCAACTCACGCCACCATCCAACTCACGCCACCATCCAACTCACGCCGCCATCCAACTCACGCCGCCATTCAACTCACGCCACCATCCAACTCACGCCGCCATTCAACTCACGCCCCCATTCAACCCACGCTCCCATTCAACTCACGCTCCCATCTACTCACCGCTCTTTTCTCCGGCCAGGCACGCCCCCTT
>JAICQQ010000165.1 GCA_025937785.1 Polyangiaceae bacterium | reverse complement strand
GTGCGTACCCAGCACAACGCGCGGATTCATCTAGTGGCAGCAGCCAGCGTGGTGACAGCTGGCTGGTTCGTCGAACTTGCTATCTGTGAATGGGTGCTGCTGACGCTGACGATCACGCTGGTGTTCCTGGCCGAGGCGGTGAACACGGCACTCGAGTTTCTGGCGGACGCGGTCATGCCTACTCGACACCCACTGATAGAGAAGTCGAAGGATGTCGCGGCTGCGGGCGTGCTGCTGGCGGCGATCGCCTCGGTGGTAGTCGGAATCCTCTTGTTTGGACCGAGGATCGCTCAGGCCAACTGAATCAATCCGAACGCAGCGCCTTGCGCATCTTCGCAGGCCGACAGACGCTTGCCGTCGGGCAGCGCCAGCGGATTCATCGCGGTGCCACCCGAAGCGCGCACGCGAGCGACGGCGGACTCGATGTCGTCGGTGGCCAGGTAGAACAACCAATGGGTGTGGACGCCCGGCCAGCGCGCGGTGTCGGCGATGCTGCCAACGGCCTCGCCACCCGCCCGCCAAGCGAACACACGGTGGCCACCGACCAGATCCGGGGCATCGAGCGTTTCCGTAGTCGCCCAGCCGAAGAGTTCGGAGTAAATGCTCCATGCCGCGTCTGCGTCTTTGACGTGGAGCTGGTGCCAGGCGATGCGCCCTTCGGGTGGTCCGGGCTCGTGCGTGCGTAGCGCCACCACCGCGCCGCACGGATCGCGAAACGTCGCATAGGATGCGCCGTCGGGCGTGGGGACGGCGGGACCGAGCCGTTGGCCGCCGAGCTGCACGAGGTGGTTCGCGCTGGCGTCGACGTCATTCACCGCGAGGAAGCCGAGCCAGTGCGGTGGTGCCCCTTTTGCGATCGCGCGTTCGTGCAAGGGCCAAGCTTCGAGCCGCGAATCGTCGGAACGTCCGGCAGAGGGCAGCGTCAGTCCGATCGCGTCCTCGTAGAAGCGACGTGCAGCATCCAGGTCCGTCGTGCGTAGCGCGTAGCGGAAAAACATTACGCAACCATCGCACGGATGGAGTTGCGAGCGCAATTGGCGACGGGCTAACGTAGGGCATGTCTCACGTGCGGTTTCGGTCATGAGCGATGCGAGCATGCGCGTCCAGTGTTCGCTGCACTCCGAGACTGCAGCGACCTTCGTCTGCCGCCACCTGCGGGTCGGCGTCGCTTGTGGCTTCCATTGTTCCGACGAGGACCCCGACGACCCTTGGCCCGACGCTTGGTGCGATCTGTGCGAAGCGGACATGGATGAAGAAGACGAACCGAGCGAATTCACCGCGGATGACCTGAGCCTCGTGTGTACGGGCTGTTACGAGATCACCCGCGCTCGCAACCGGGCGATTCCCGAACCCCTGCATTCGGGGCAGCTCGACGTCGACGAGGCGGAGTTTGGAGAGCTGGCGCGGCAGGCGTGCGACCGCTGCCAGCTACGACAGGACGCGGCCATGCGCACGTGGCCGCTGTTTGCGTCGGGCCGCTGGTTTTACGACAGCTTGACGCGGACCATTCGATTCTTCGAGGAGCCCGCGGCTCCTGGTGTCGTTGCCGACGTCACCATCGTCGGTTCTTTCTCGCAGCGCTCGAACACCTGGCTGTGGTGCTGGGCGAACTCCGAATACTCGGCGTCCGAGCGCGCGAAGGTCGAACCCCTGCAGATGTTCGGCGAAGTCCGCGGTATCCCGAAGTTTCAGAGGGAGCAGTGGCCTGCTGAAGAGATCGACGGGTGGGAGGTTACGCAGATTGCAGCGGACCTCTTTCACGCGGACGCGCGTCTACCGCGCTCCGATGGACCACCTGTTCGTATTCATGCTGCTGAACCGCTTCCGCCCGTACCACGCGTCGTAGCTAAACGCGTAACGTATGCTGGTCGAGATCCGCGAGCCACTTCGGCGCCGCCCGGGGGTCATCGATGTCAGCTTGTCACGACGCTCGTAGGTCGCCCTCGAACGCTTGTCGTTCTGGCACCGAAGCGATCCAGATCGAGTTCCCGGCGCGCACTTTCTTGCGGCACACGCCTTGCAGTTTCGTGGGCTCATGCAGAAGCCCACTCGGAGGAATCGTCGACGGCAATCGCGCGGCGTCACGCTGGTAGAGATCCTGATCGTGGTGGCCATCATCGCCCTGATTGCTGGAGGCGTGGGTACAGCCGCTTTCAAGTACTGGATGAAGGCACGAGTCACCGCGACCGAGACGGACGCACTCAACATCCGTAGGGGCGTGGCTACCTGGTGGACCGACCATGACCCGAGCGAATGCCCCGACTTTGACGCATTGGTGACGTCGGGTGCGCTCGACAAGGGCAGCCACAAGAGCGACGCCTGGGGTGGGGCTTGGCACATTCAGTGCGCCGAAGGCGACGTCACCGTCTTTTCGGCTGGCCCCGACCGCCAGCCCGACACGGCCGACGACATTCGTGCGCCGCCGACATGAAACGAGCGACTCAGTACGCCACGCGTGCCGGGTAGGGCGCAGAAGCTTGCCCCGTGCGCCTGAGATAGATCACGGTCAGCGCTGCTTCGGCGAGCGGTAGCGTCACCAGCATTCCGAGGCCACACATGCAAACGCCAGCGAGGACGAGCCCGAAGTATGCCAGCGCGAACACGAACAGATCGCCGCGATTGCCGTCGGTATCGCGCCAGCTCGCCTGCAGTGACTCGACAGCGCCCTGCTGGCGATCGACCACGTAGAACTTGCCGAGCCACAAGCCCAGGTAGGCGATGACGCCCGGCACGACGAGCAGCAGGGTGCCGACGCCGACGGCGAGGCCAGTCAGAAACATCGCGCCGAACATGGTCAGGAAGCGATCGCCGCCCGAGAAGAGCAAGGTCAAAGGCATGGGCTGCTCGCGCACCGCAGCGAGGAGCATGCGCACCATCCCGACTTGCAAGAACCACGCGAGGAACACGCTGATGAGTGAGAAGGTGAGCTGCAGGCCCAGGACAGGTAATGAGCCCGCCTCGAGGATGCCGAACGCCACGGGGATACTCGCGAGGCTGCCCAAGGTTTGCGGGATGACGAAGACGATGAGTTGGGCCACGATGAGCAGAGGCTCGCGCTTGATGACCTCCCAGCCGATGCGGCACACCTCGCCCACCTGCCAGGGTTGCGGTGGGCCGAGGGCACCCACCGCGTGCGGAGGTAGGAAGCCACCATCGTCCTGGCCGGGGGGTGCGTAGGGATTCGTCATCGATGTTCCTCGGGCACGCATGGTACGCAGGGCGCGCAGTGGTTTGCAATGGCACGCTGTGCTCGCCCTGCGTTACTTAACGCGCTCTTCACGATGGCACATGCGTCCGAGCGCGGAGGCCGCTTCGGGCCCGGTGTGCGCGTTCGTTGCGCGCGTTCGTTGCTCGCGCCGTACGGTAGACTGACCCTCGTGGACTCGGACCTCGTCAAGACCAGCAAGTTTCTGAGCTTCGTGCTCCGGCACCACCCAGAGTCCATCGGCCTTCCTCTCGACTCGGCTGGTTGGGCCGACGTCGATGATCTGATTAGACTGGCGAATGCCAGCGGTCGCAGACTCGATCGCGAGCTCGTATTCCTCGTGGTCGAAACCAGCGACAAGCAGCGGTTCGCGCTCGACGAAGCTCGAACGCGCATCCGCGCCAACCAGGGGCACTCGATAGAGGTCGATCTCGGATTGTCGCCGCGGACGCCGCCACCGGTACTCTTCCACGGTACGGCCTTGCGCTTCCTCGAGTCCATTCGCTCGTCGGGTCTCGTGCCTGGCACCAGGACTCACGTCCACCTGTCCCAAGATCGCTCCACCGCCCGTGCTGTGGGCGCCCGACATGGCAAGCCCGTGGTGCTCTCCATCGATGCCGCTGCAATGCATGCCTTCGGTAGCGAGTTCAGACTAGCTCACAACGGTGTCTGGCTGGTGGCGCAGGTTTCGGTTCGGTTCATCACGTTTCCAAGACCGTAGCCCTGGCGTCAGCGCTCTGGGCAAAGTACGTTGGGCGAGCACATGTCAGAATTTCCCGATGACGAGAACGGAGCGGTCCTGCGGCAGATGGCTGAACAGGGGATCGATTTGGTGTCGCCGCGCACGATCGAGTTCGAACACTGCTTTCCGGACGAAACCCGGGCGCGAGGTTTTTTGGCGGCAGTCGCAGGCATGGTCCGAGAAGCTCGTCTGATTCCTCCCGATCCCGACGAGGGGCGGGGCTGGGAGGTGGAATGTACGGAACGCATGGTGCCGACCCACGCCGCCATCACCGAAACGGAGCAGCGCCTCGCCGACGTGGCGAAGCGCTTCGACGGCTACGGGGACGGGTGGGGCTCGCTGAGCCACACCGACGGTTCGCCGGCCTAGCTTCCGAGTTCCAATTCGCCCCATTCGGGTCAGTCGTGTCCACGCATTGGCTGACGACAGCGGGTCTCGAGGCGAGTACACTGCGCGCGGAGACTCGACGTATGTGCGATGACACGACCGAGGCCGAGAACGAAGCGTACCTCCAGCGGTTGAGGCTCAGCCGTCGCGAGGTGGGCATGGGGGCTGGCGCTACGCTCGCAGCAATGCTGACGGGCTGCGCATCGCCCTCCGCGCCTGCCCAGCCCCCCGAGCCGAGCCTGCCGCCGCCCGTCGTTCCGCCGGCGCCACAGCCAGCGGCGGCCGCTCCGGTGGCGAGCGACGCGCCGCCCGAGCCGAGCGCGGCAGCGCCGGCAGCTGTCGCGAGCCGCAGGGTCACGATCGACACGCCCGACGGCAAGGCCGAAGCCTTCTTCGTAGCTCCGAAGCAGGGGAAGCATCCTGGCGTGCTGCTGTGGCCGGACATCGCGGGCCTGCGCGAAGCGTATACGACGATGGCAACCCGTCTGGCGGGCGAAGGCTACGCGGTGCTGGCGGTCAACCACTACTACCGCTCGACGAAGCTTCCAGTGCTGGCCACGTTCGCCGATTTTCGTACCGAAGCCGGCAAGGCGCGCATCGAACCCATGAAAGCCGCGCTCACGCCGGACGGCATTGCCCGCGATGGCGCGGCTTTCGTGGCGTGGCTCGATCGGCAGCCCGAGGTCGACACGGCCAAGAAGCTCGGCTCGAGCGGCTACTGCATGACCGGTTCGTACACGTTCCGCACTGCCGTGGCAGCGCCCGAGCGCGTGGGTGCGGTGGCTTCCTTTCATGGCGGTGGCCTGGTCACCGGCGATCCGACGAGCCCCCATACCCTGTTCGCCAAGATGAAAGCAGCCGCGCTGATCTGCATCGCCCAGAGTGATGACGAGCGCGAGCCCGAAACCAAGACCAAGCTCCGAAAGGCAGCCGACGCGGCCGGCGTCCCGGCTGAGATCGAGGTGTATCCCGCCCAACACGGTTGGTGCACGCTGGATGCTCCGATCTACGACAAAGAGCAGGCTGAGCGGGCGTGGGCGCGGATGCTGGCCACGTTCCAGCGCTACCTATAGCCGCGTGGCGTGGTGCGGCGGTGCCGGGCTTGCGTCCGGGGGTGCCCGACTCTAAAGCTGGCACATGGAAACGTCCGCCCCGGCCGACACCGGCGATCTCACGGAACAGCCAGCGTCCGCCCGGCGCGCGCCTGCATTGGGGTTCGAGCACACCTTCGCCGAGCGCCTCGAAGGGCTGTTCGTGGCCTGGGAGCCTCGCGGTTTTGCCGAACCCAGCTTGATCGAGCTGAATCGGTCGCTCTGGGTCGAGCTGGGCCTCCCCGATCTCGACGACGATACTGCCGCCCGCGTGTTTTCAGCCAGCCTGCTGCCAGAAGACGCGCGCCCGGTGGCGCAAGTCTACGCCGGTCACCAGTTCGGCGGCTTTTCGCCGCAGCTCGGCGACGGGCGCGCGCTCTTGCTCGGCGAGATCGTCGATCGCCACGGCCGCCGTCGCGACATCCACCTCAAAGGTTCGGGGCCGACGCCGTTTTCGCGCGGCGGGGACGGCAAGGCCAGCGTCGGCCCCGTGCTCCGCGAAACCATCATGGGCGAAGCCATGCACCACCTCGGCATTCCCACGACGCGGGCGCTCGCCGCCGTGGCCACCGGCGAAGTCGTGTACCGAGATCGACCTTTGCCGGGAGCCGTGCTGGCGCGCGTCGCTGCCAGTCACCTGCGTGTCGGGACGCTCCAGTTCGCTGCCGGGCCGAATGGCCGTGGCAGCCTCGAACCTCTCGTCAGCTACGCGCTCGAGCGACACTACCCCGATCGCGCGGGGACCGGCGCCCCGGCGCGCGAGCTGTTGCATGCGGTTGCGGATGCTCAGGGGCGTCTCATCGCGCAGTGGATGCTGGTCGGATTCATCCACGGCGTCATGAATACCGACAACATGACGCTCTCGGGCGAGACCATCGACTACGGCCCATGTGCCTTCCTGGAAGCTTACGACCCGAGCACGGTCTTCAGCTCCATCGATCACCGGGGGCGTTACGCTTTCGGCAATCAGCCTTCGATCGGGCAATGGAACCTGCTGCGCATGGGCGAAGCACTGCTTTCCTTGCTCGCGCCGGATCGCGATCAGGCCATAGAGCACGTGCGCGGTGCGCTCGCGGTCTACCTCGAACGATTCGAGGGTACCCTCCTCGACGGCTTTCGCAGAAAGCTCGGGCTCGCCGGCGAAGCTCCCGAAGACGCCGCGCTGGTCTCGGGTTGGCTCGAGTGGATGCAGAGCTCGAAGCAAGATTTCACGCTCGCGTTCCGCCGCCTCGCCCAAGGCCTGCTCGACGGCACCCCGGCTTTCGACGACGACGCCTTCCTCGCCTGGCACGAGCAGTACCGCGCCCGCCTCGGGAACGAGCCCGGGGTCGCCGTCGCCGCACGCATGAACGCAGTGAATCCGCTGTACATCGCGCGCAACCACCTCGTCGAAGAGGCCCTCGCCGCCGCTGTCGACGAGCGAGACCTCACCCCGTTCCGCGCGCTCGTCGAAGTGCTCCAGAACCCCTACCGTGAGCAGCCTGGCCGCGAGCGCTACACCGAGCCCGCGCCCTCGACCTTCGGCCCCTACGTCACGTTCTGCGGGACCTGATGCGCGCTCGCCCGTCGGTCCGACTGGCGCTGATCGGCGATATCGATGCGGTCGCAGGCATCCACGTGCGATCGTGGCAACACGCCTACCGCGGTCAGATCCCGGACTCCGTGCTCGATGCTCTCGACGCACGCGAGCGCGCTGCTCGCTGGCTCGAGTGGCTCGACAAGCCCGGTCGCGCCCTCCAAGTCGCGGTACGCGAGGGCCGTCTCGTGGGGTTCTGCTCGCTGATTCACTCCCGCGACGAGGGCGCGGGGGACGCCGTCGGCGAGCTCGCCGCCCTCTACGTCGATCCCGCGTTCTGGCGCACAGGCGCTGGCACGGCACTGGTCGCCGCCGCAGTCGCGCAGGCCTACGCTGTCGGGTACCGCACTCTCACGCTCTGGGTGCTCCCGGCGAACGACCGCGCGCGCAGGTTCTACGAGCGCGTCGGCTTCGCCCCCGATGGCGAAACCAAATTCGAGACGCGCGCCGACTATTCCCTCGCGGAAATGCGCTACCGGCGCGAGCTCCTGGCGCCGTGATTGTCAGCGTGAATTCAGTCTTCGCTTGACACTCGCTCCCACCTACCCGGTGATACTGAGTCTCTGCGCATGTCACCGCCGGTCGACCTTTCAGCTTATCGTCAGATCGTCGTTCTCACCGGTGCGGGGATCTCCGTGGGATCGGGGTTGCCGACGTATCGTGGGAAGGGCGGGCTCTGGGAGTCTGCGAGCGTAGACCAGTTCGCGACTGCGGCCGCCATGCAGGCAGACCCAGCAGGCGTCTGGGCCTTCTTTGCGCCGATCCGGAAGCAGATCGGTGCGGCCAGTCCCAACGCGGCCCATCGTGCCCTCGCGCTGGCTGAGGCGTCCCTCACCTCCGAACAACGACTCGTCGTACTCACACAGAACGTCGACGGACTCCATCTCGTCGCCGGCTCGCGGAACGTGGTCGAGCTCCACGGAACACTGCGGCGTAGTCGCTGCACGAGTTGCGACCACGTCCAGCCCGAAGACTTGGCGACTTCTCGAGCGTCGTGTCCGGCCTGCCCAGGCTGCGGTGCCGCGTTGCGACCAGACGTGGTCCTGTTCGACGAACCCCTTTCGGTCGACGCCGAGTGGGAGGCGAAGAAGGCCCTGCGCGCTTGCGATCTGTTCCTGGCGGTAGGTACTTCGGGTACGGTGTCCCCTGCGTCCAACTTCGTGCGGTCCGCCGAATACGCCGGCGCCAGAACCATCTTCGTGAACCTGGAACCCATGTCACCAGTGAACCCCGCTTTTCAGGAAACTCACCTCGGTCCCGCCGAGGTGGTCTTGCCTCGGCTCCTGGGAGTCCCGACAGCGCCGCGCCCGCGTCGGTGAGTTCACGGGCGCGGCGCGACGCCGAGCATGGGCTCCAGCGCCAAGCCGTGCGATACTGCGCCGATGATCGCGGGCGCTTGTCTGTGCGGGGCCATTCGGTACGAGGTCGAGGGGCCGCTGTCGGGTTTCAACCATTGTCACTGTTCGACGTGCCGCAAGCATCACGGCGCTCCGTTCGCGACAGTCGTCGAAGTTCCCGAGGCCAGGTTCCGCTGGATCAGCGGTGGCGATTCGGTGTTCGAGTACGCTTCGTCCGTCACACGAACCCGCGCCTTTTGCGGCGTCTGTGGCTCCGTGGCGCCAGCGTTGGTGGAGGGGCGCATGCTGGTGCCCGCGGGCAACTTGGTGGGTGACTTGGGGGTCCAGGGTGGCGTGCACATGTTCGTGGGGTCGAAGGCGCCCTGGCACAGCATCGGCGATACGCTCCCACGCTACGAAGGCCCGGCGCCGGGCTGGGCGTCCGAGATGGATCGGCCGACCGTGCCGGCGCTCCAGGGAGCTACTCACGGATCGTGCTTGTGCGGCAGCGTCACGTTCTCGGTGAGCGAAGCGCCAGCGCGCTGGATGCAATGCCACTGTTCCCGGTGCCGTCGGGGGCGGAGCGCGGCGCACGGGAGCAACACCTTCTACCCGCTGGCTCAGTTTACTTGGTTGAGTGGGCGTGACCTGGTGCTGAAGTACAAGCCACCGGAGGCCGAGCGCTTCATGGTGTGCTTCTGCACCCAGTGCGGCGGCGGCGCGCCCGTCGAGCGCGACAAGGTGCCGTTCGTACTAGTGCCCGCAGGCCTGTTCGACAGCGACCCCGGCGCGCGACCCGAGGCTCACATCCATGTGGCGAGCAAGGCCTCGTGGTACACGTTCGACGACGGCTTGCCCCAGTTCGCCGAACTGCCGCCTGCCTGAGCGTTCTACGGCCCGAAGGCGCGTACGACGCAGCGCCCGTCCTCGCACAGCGCGTCGATGTCGGTGATATCGATGGCGCAGTCGGAGCAGGTTGATTCTGACGTACACACGAGATCGGCGTAGTCGGCTTCGGCCTCGGTGTTGATGGCGATCCAACTCGCTGAGGGGTCGCACGGGCAGCACGTGGTGGCTCGCAGCTTGCACTCACTCGATTCGGTGCAGGTCACGAGCGGCGTGAGACTGATGTCGACCAGCTCGCAGCGGCCCTCGGTGCACAGGGCATGCAGGTTCGGGTTTGGGGTGGCTACGCACGCCGGGCAGGCGTTCTCGCGCGAGCACACTCCTTCACGATTCAGCCCGATGGACCTTCTGTTGATCGCAATGCTGTTGTCCAGCGTTGCCTGGGTGCAGTGATCGCAGCAGCCAGCGAAGGTCGCGATGCATTCGGTGGAGTCGGCGCAGACCAGCCAAGCGTCGGGCAGATCGGCGGTTCCCCCGGAACCGCCGGAACCGCCAGAACTGCTGGAACCACCGGAGCCATCGGAACCGCCGGAGCCACCGGATTCACCGGAGCTGCCGGATTCACCGGAACCGCCGGTGTTCATTGCGTCGGCTTCCGAGCGCGTGGTGCTGCCGCAACCGGCAACGCCGACGATACCCAAGACCAAGGTGCCCATCAACGTTGCCGCACGCATATTCGAAGCCGAGAACCTAGCAGCAGCTGCGTCTCGGCGCCAGGAAACTCCGTTGGTTGAACGAGCCTGACCGCGCGTGTACCTTTGGAGCGCGGGATGGCGATCGACTTCATGGTGATGCCGATGAGCCGCTACATCAGTGGCGACTTCGTCTCACCCACGATGCGGCTCGCGTGGGAGCAGGGCCTGCCGTACAAGCTGATCGGGCCCGACGGTGTGCGCGAGTTGCCGCTGGGGCTACCGTTCGGGGGCGAGGACGCACCGGTACGGCGCCAGCGCATCATAGAAACCGTCTTGGACGACCTGCGAGCGGCGTCGCACAAGATCGCGGCTCAGCTTTGGGACGAGCGCTCCGAGGTGGAGCCGTGTTTTCATCGCGTCGACGTGGCGTCGTATCACGCGCTGGTCGAGTACTACGCGGCCCACCCCGGGGGGTCGTTCCTGGGGATTCGAACGGGCCCCAAGATGAGCCATTGCACGGCATCGTTGTTCCTTCCGTGTGACTTCAGGGAACCCGTCGACATGACCTCGCCCTTCGAGCGCACTGCCGCAGCCACGAGCCGGGCCCTCGCAGAACTGTCGCACGCGAAGTACCCGGCCGAAGCGCGGTCTGCCGCCGAGACATTGAGCGCGGCGCTCGAGGATTCGCGCAAGCTGCGGCTTCCGCTGATCGTCGATTGGTAGCTGGGCGAGGGCTACGCCGATTCTTCGTCTCGATCGACGATGCGCAGATCGATTTCGAGCGTACCGCCCAAGATCTCCGCGTAGTTCCGGTTCAGCGCGATCGCTTCGTCCATGTCCGTCAAGTCCATGACGGCGAAGCCGCCGATCAGCTCCTTCGACTCGAGGAAGGGTCCATCGATCACGCGCAGGTCGTTGTTCGTGAACACCAGGCGCTTGCCCTGAGAGCTCGGCTTGAGTCGGAGCGAACTTACGAGCACACCGGCCTTGGTCATTTCGGTCTTGAGCCGAGACAGCGCGGCCTTCTGCTGCGGGCTGCGACCGCTGCCTTCGCTGTCCTTGTCGGCCTTCTCGATGAGCAGGATCTGCAGCGGGGGGTTTTCGGGGGCTGGCATCACGCCGATGTCCCAGGGCTCGTTCACCTTGCCGAGTTCGATCTCGCCGTCACCGAGGATTTTGCCGTAGCGCTCGGCCCAGCCGATCGCCTCGTCGCGGGTCTTGACCTTGAGCAGCAGCGTGGCCGCGGGTAGCTCGTGCTCACCGTGATAGGGTCCCTGTTTCTTCGTGCACTGCCCGTTCTTGAAGGTCAGGCGCGTGCGCGTCTTGCTCCCGGCCAGGCCTGCGCCATCGACGAACCGTCCAGATTGGGCGTGTTCTCCGATGAAGGCTCCCATTCTTTGGACGAGTTCCAGGGGAGGGGGCTCACCGGCCTCGGTGTGCGGGTCGTTCTTGTGCATCATCATCAATCGCATGGTTTGACTCCTGCTAGAGAGTGTGGACCGGCACAGCGCCGGTTCCCCAGGAACCCGACGATCGACTCGCGGGCCAATCGACTCTGCCGACGATCTTTTTTTAAGTATTTGAAATTGCTAGGCTAGGCAATGATGCCGCGCCCGACTGGTAAGCTGATTCTTCCCGGGATCGTGGCCGTGCTCGCGGTGTTCGGTGCCCTGGCATGGGTGAGCGGTAGCTCGAGCGACCAGCCCAGCACGTGCTTCGGGAGCAGTGCTCGGGGTGCGCTGCGCGACGCCTGGAAGCTGCCCCGCAGCGGCTCTAACTTCCGTGCCTACAGCGGTCTCGGTTGGCTGCTGGGGCGGACGTTCGTCCATAGCGCCGTGCATCAAGTCCTGCTCGAGTCGTATCGACGGCTGGAGGCCGCCCACCCCGAGTACCGGTTCGTCTACGGTGAGACTGGCTTCGAGGCGGGCGGCCCGTTCGAGCCGCACCGCACACACCAGAATGGTCTTTCGGTCGATTTCATGGTCCCCGTGCGCGATGCTTCGGGAGGCGTGGCCGAGCTGCCGACCTCCGCATTTCGCAAGTTCGGCTATGGGCTCGAGTTCGACGACTCCGGCGCGTGGGGCGAGCTGCGCATCGACTTCGAAGCAACGGCGCTGCACCTGGCCGAGTTGAAGCGATCGGCCAGCGGCCGGCGTGTCCGAATCACGCGCGTCATCTTCGACCCGAACCTAAGTGCCCACCTGAAGCGCACGCGAGCCTGGCCGCAGATTCGAAACTTGCCGTTCATGACGAAGCCCCCTTGGATCCGCCACGACGAACACTACCACGTGGACTTCGAGACCCCGTGCCGACCGCTCGGTGCGCTCGCAAAGTAATGCAAGCGCCATCAGTCGGCGAGCATGACCTCGACCCTGCGGTCCCTGGCCCAGGTGGGTTCGTCGTTGCCGCGTGCGTCCATTTCTCCGCGCGATGAACTCGAGATGCGATCGCCTTCCAGCCCCTTCTTGCTGAGCGCTGAGCCGACATGGTCGGCGCGCCTGCCGCCGAGGAGCAAGTTGTACTCGGAGTCGCCCCGTGGATCGGCGTGTCCGACCAGCTTCATGCCCCGGCCCTTGAGCGGACCCACGGTGAAGCACGACGCCAGCCCGGTGAGCACACGGTCCGCCTGCGGCGTGACGCGCGAGGAGTCGTAGTCGAAGAATGCGTCCGTCTCGCTCAGACCGCAGGCCTTCCGGATCTCGTCCGAGATGCTGATGCTCGAGGCGTTCGGAGAGTCCGTCGAACTGGGAGCGAGCGCTCGTTGACTCGAGTCCGCCTTCGGTTCCGCCGTGACGTCTACCATCTTGGGCTCTGGCGTCTGCGAACACGCCATGAGCAGCACACACGATCCGATCCATCCCATTGTTCTGGTCATTTCTCCTCGCTTCTCTTTCTTTGTTTCACGGGGTCGCGTTTCAGCGCCCTGAAGGGATCCCGAGCTCCGCAGCCATGCGGGCGCCGGCGAAACGGCGCGACAGCACTGCGCGGTAGAGCTCCGCGAGATCGACGGGTTTAGTCAGCAAACGCGCGCCGAGCTCGCTCGCGAGCAACTCGACGTCCGGGCCTGGACATGCGGTGAGGAACACCGCAGGAACGTGGTAGCCGGCGCAACGCAGGCCGTTCAACGCGGAAAACGCCGGCCAGCCAGGCATGCGCACGCTGCTGACCAGCACGTCGAAGTTCGCGGGATCTCCGAGGATCAGGCCCATCAGTGCTTGTGCGAGCGCATGCCCGCTGCCGATCGCTATCACCTTGAAGCCGTCGCTGCGCAGGCTCTGTTCGAGGAGCCGCCTGAGATCCTCGTCCTCTTCGGCCAACAGCACCGTGAGCGGGTACTCTCGGTGCCGCTCTAGCTCGCTGAAGGTAAGTCCGGAGTTGCTCACGAGTCCTCACGTGCTTTGCACATGACGTACCACTCGGGGTGGGCAGGTCTCGCGCGCAACTGGCCGTTCCACGGTCGTCGTGGCTGCCGGCCGGTGCGCGAGGTTGGGTAAAAAAGGGACACCTGTTTCCCAAAGGGGCAACCGCGGGTTCGGTACACCGAGCCGAGCGGTCGCGCGCTGCCCGAGGCACGCACCACGCTCAGTGGCATGGCTCATGCTATAGAACCGTTGTCATGCGCCTTGCGTGGAAGCTGATCCTGGCGCTGCTGCCCGCACTGTTCGCGGTGATCGCAGTGTTCGGCTGGATCCGCATCGAGCGTGAGATGGCGCTGCTCCGCGAGGATAGCGGGCGAGACCAGCGGGTCGTGGCGACAACGCTCGCTCGCGCTGTCGAAACCGTTTGGGCGCGGCAGGGCGAAGCGGCTGCCATCGACATGATTCGCGACGCCGACGCGCAGCGCTCGATGATGCGGATACGCTGGGTCGAGCTCGGCGCCGGCGCCAGCGCCGCGACCGCTCCGAGCCTCGAGCACGAACGCCTGCGGGCCCTCGACCACGATCGACCGCTGCAGGCGGTGCTGGCCTCGAACCCGTTCGGAACCACAGCGGAGTCACTGGTGACGTACGCAGCAGCCGAGGTCGGGGGTCGTCGCATCGGCGCCGTAGAGATCACCGAGTCACTCGAGCCGCTTTCCGGCTACCTGCGTCAGACGCTCGTCAACACATTGCTCCTGAGCCTGACCGTCGCCGTGGTCTGCGTGGGGGTGACGCTGTTCGTGGGCAGTACTTTGATCACGCGACCCGTGGAGCTCTTGATCCGCCGCGCCCGCGAGATCGGAGCAAAGCAGACGACTGCGCCGCTGGGGTTGCGACAGCGCGATGAGCTCGGTGAGCTGGCGAGCGTGCTCGATGCTGCGGCCGTGGAGCTGAAAGACGCCACGGATAAGGCGGACGCCGAGGCACTCGCGCGCTTGGCCACGCAGGAGCAGCTGCGTCACGCCGAGCGCCTGGCCACCGCCGGTAAGCTGGCCACGGTGCTGGCCCACGAGATCGGGACGCCGCTCAACGTCGCGAGCGGCCACGCCCAGTTGGTCGCGTCGCGGCGCCTGGCTGGTGACGGGGTCGTCGAGAGCGCCAAGATCATCAAGGGTCAATGCGACCGGATCGCCCAGCTCGTGCGCCAGTTGCTCGACTTCGCCGCGCGCCGCGCCCCCAAGCCAGCACCGACCGACCTCGTCGATTTGACCCGCGTCACGGTCGACTTGCTCGAGCCCCTCGCCAAGCGTCGCGAGGTAGCGCTGGAGTTCCGGGGGGTGAGCGCCGCGAGCGCCACCGTCGACTCGTTCCAGGTGCAGCAAGCGCTCACCAACCTGATCATGAACGCCATCCACATCAGTCCCAAGCAAGGCCGCGTCACCATCAGCGTCAGCGAAGAAGCACGCGTTCCTGCCGAGAGCACGCCGGGGACGGAGCCCGAGGACTACGTCGTCGTGAGTGTCGAAGATCAGGGGCCGGGAATCGCCGAGGCCGATCGCCAGCGGGTCTTCGAGCCGTTCTTCACCACCAAGGCGCCGGGCGAGGGCACCGGGCTCGGGCTCAGCATCGCGCGAGACATCGCGCGCGAACATGGGGGCTGGATTGCGGTCGACGCTGCCGACGGCGGTGGGGCTCGCTTCGAGCTGGGCTGGCCCGTCGGGGCGAACCGCGCGTCGGTTCCAATCCCCATGCGGGGCTTCGACGCCGTCCGGAACCGCGAAAGCCGTTACTGAATGAGACGGTCGCCGTCCTCGCTGCTTGCAGCGGTTGTGGTACACCGGGTCTAGGCATGGCATCCGGGACGTTGCTGATTGTAGACGACGACGAATCGACGCGTCGCATGCTCACGCTGGGCTGTGAAGCAGTGGGGTATCGCGTCCACAGCGTCGAGTCGGGCGAAGCTGCGCTCGAGTGGCTGCGGCAGGCACCGGTCGACGCCGTGCTCGCGGATCTGAACATGAACGGCATGAACGGTACCGAGCTCTGCCGCAGGCTCGCCGAAGAGTTTCCGGACGTGCCGGCGATCGTGATGACGGCGTTTGGTACGCTCGAGAATGCCGTCGAGACGATGCGCGTGGGCGCTTACGATTTCTTGAGCAAGCCGTTGTCCATCGACGCGCTCTTGCTCGCCGTCGATCGCGCCGTCGCGCATCACGCGTTGCGCGTCGAGGTGAAACGCTTGCGTGCCGTGGCCGGCGAGTCCGGTTGGGGCGCGAGCCTGGTCGGATCGAGCCAGGCCATGAACGAGCTGCGCGGGCTGCTGGAGCGCGTCGCCGCCACGGACAGTACCGTGCTGCTCACGGGCGAAAGCGGTACCGGCAAAGAGGTCGTGGCGCGGGCCCTACACCAGCACGGCCGCCGGCGCGCCGGGCCCTTCGTCGCACTCAACTGCGCCGCGGTCCCCGATGGTCTGCTCGAGAGTGAGCTCTTCGGACACGCGAAAGGCGCGTACACCGACGCCAAAGCCGCGCGCACCGGCCTGTTGGTGCAAGCCTCGTCCGGTACCTTGTTCCTCGACGAGGTCGCGGATATGCCTCAGGGTCTTCAGGCAAAGCTGCTGCGCGCGCTCGAAGAGCGCGTGGTGCGACCGGTCGGCAGCAGCGCCGAGGTCGCCTTCGACGCGCGGGTCATCGCCGCCACCAATCGCGATCTCGAACGCGCTATCGATGAAGGTCGCTTCCGCGACGACTTGTACTATCGGCTCAGCGTGCTCACGGTTCAGCTGCCGCCGCTGCGCGCCCGCGGCAGCGACATCCTGCTCTTGGCGCAGCACTTCCTGGGTCAGTACTCCGCGCAAATGCAAAAGCCAGTCACCGGCCTGTCGCCACCTGCCGCCAAGAAAATGCTGGCGTACCCCTGGCCAGGTAACGTGCGCGAGCTCCGCAACTGCATCGAGCGCGCTGTGGCGCTCACTCGTTACGATCAAGTGGCGGCTGACGATCTGCCCGATAAGATCAAAGCTTATGTCACCGAACACGTGCTCGTCGCGGGCCACGATCTGGGCGAGCTGGTCCCGCTCGAAGAGGTCGAGCGCCGTTACATCCTGCGGGTGCTCGAGGTCGCAGGTGGCAACAAGTCGCTCGCCGCAAAGACCCTGGGGCTGAACCGCAAGACGCTGTACCGCAGGCTGGCGGAGTACGGCGTCGCCGACTCGGGCGCACTAGACAGCGCCGACTCGGCGGAGTAGGGCAGCGCGCCCACTCAAAAGTAGGCAGCCCCGACTTGGCAGCAGACGCGAAAGCGGAGGCGACCACCGTATATCGCTGAGCCGCGCAAATGCCGGCGGTCGATTGCGCTTGAGGCGACTTCGCGCCCGAGTCATGCTGACACGATGCCGACCCTCGGCCGCGTCATTGGAAACAAGTATCGCCTGCTGTACCCCTTGGGGAAGGGGGGCATGGGCGCGGTCTGGGTCGCCGAACACGTCGATCTCGGGGTGAACGCAGCGGTCAAGTTCATCGATCCCAGGTTCGCTGCCGACGAACGTGCGCGCAAGCGTTTCAAGCGCGAGGCGCGTGCGGCGGCGGCGCTTCAGGGCACCCACGTGGTGCACGTGTTCGACTACGGAATCGACAAGACCGAGCCCTACATCGTGATGGAGCTCCTCGCCGGCGAGACCTTGGCGACCCGGCTCGAGCGCGAGGGCCGGCTGCCCGTCGAACAGGTGGCACAGGTCGTGGCTCAGACGTCCAAGGCCCTCGGCCGCGCCCACGACCTGGGCATCGTGCATCGCGATCTCAAGCCCGAGAATGTATTTCTGGTCGACGAAAGCCCTGGCTTCACCGTGAAGTTGCTCGACTTCGGGGTGGCCAAGCTGCTGGGCGAGCGCGACCAGTCCGAGCTCATCACCCAGACCGGGAATCTCCTGGGCACGTTGAACTACATGAGCCCGGAGCAGTTGAACGGTTCGAGCAACGTCGATGCACGGGCTGACATCTGGGCGCTCGGCATCATGGCGTTCGAGTGCCTCACCGGTGAGCTGCCCGTCGACGCCGGCTCGACGCTCGAGTTGATCGCCGAGATTTGCCACGAGCCTTTTCCGAAGCCTTCCGGCATCGCGCGGGTCCCCGAAGGTTTCGACGCCTGGTTCGATCGCGCGACGTGGAAAGACCGCGCTTTACGGCCGTCCCTGGTGGCCGCGGTCGCCGAAGAATTCGCCGTGTTGGCGCGCGGCGTACGCGGTAAATGCGAACTCATCGGTGATGTCAGGCGCTCGATTCCTTCGGTCGTCGCGTACAGCTCATCCGATGCCCACACGCTACCCGATGATGAGCGTTCGTCTTCGATCCCGGCTTCGATCAACGGTCGTCGTGACATCAATCACATCGCGTTGATCGCCAAGATCGGACCCACCCACGCCGTGCTCTGGACGCGGTACCGTGCCGAGCGCGGACGAACCATCCGCTTGACCCTGCATTTCGAAGACGAGAGTCTGGGTGAAACCACGTTGGCCGAGGTCGAGCACCTCGACGATCACCCGGGGGACAGACCCGAAATGTGGCCCTACGAGGTCGTGGTGCGGTTCGCCAAACCCATCGATGTATCGATGGTGCCGGCGTCACTGCCCCACCCGCCAAAACTCGACTAGTGTCGAGTTTCGGACTCTGGCGTCCTATTGAGACTAGGGCCTGTCCCTGAATTGGTCCGGCCCGTGAACGTGAACGTGAACGTGTGCGTGCCCGTGCCCGAGAAGTCGAGGAAAGAGCTATCCATGGCGGTCGAAGTGTGTTCCATGGGTAGGCCAGCATGGTTAG
>JAICQQ010000493.1 GCA_025937785.1 Polyangiaceae bacterium | reverse complement strand
CTGCTCCCAGGTCAGCCACTCATCGTGTTGTTCGAGCGTGACGTTCGGGTCCTTCGCGTCCGCGATCCAGACCGGTCCGTAGATCTCGTCGTCGATCATCTCCGACTTCGCCTTCCAGAAGACGATCCTGTCGCCGCCGACGTCTAGTGACTCCTCAGGCTCGTCCTGGCCGCGCGACGGCGCATGTTCGCGGCGACGGCGGAACCACGGCATGGGCGAAACCTAGTACGCCCTGAGCCGGTGTGTCGTCCCGACACGGCTACAGGTCGATCACGAGCGTCACCGGGCCGTCGTTCACGAGCTCGACCTCCATCATCGCGCCGAAGACGCCCGTCTCGACCTGAACGCCCTCCGCGCGCAGTGCCTCGACGAACGCCTCGCACGAAGATCTCGGGACCGGACTCGTGCGATACGAGCACAAGGTCGCCCGAGGCGGAGTGATGCCGAGCTGCGAGTCGGAGCGTGGGTGCACCCTGGCTTTCGGATCCAAGCTTGATCTTCGTTGGAGGATCGAATCCGTCGAGCTCCGGCGGGGGCGGAAGCCACGCGACGACCGACTCTGCAAGATGCAGGTCGCCGGAAAGCTTGAACGACACCAAGTCGCTTGGCCGAACACCTAGAAGCTCAGCGACACTGGCCACCACCCCTACCTGACCTGGGGCACGAGGGTCGCCTTCGATCTCATGCTCGGTCAACGGAGGGGCATCCCCAGCGCCTCCGAGACTCGTTTCGCCATATCTTCGTCCACTACCCATCTTGCGCGCTTCGAACTTCCCGCTCGAGCGCAACCGAACTCCTTGAGCTTCGCCCGGACTTTGTGCTGCACGAAGACATAGTCCTCGCGTGAGTACTCGCGCACTCGCCTGTGATCCCCAAGCAAGCGCCGTGCTAACTCCGAACCATCAATCGGGTATTGAAGCGGGGGCATTACTGGGTATTGATTGCGCTTGAGTCCCGCGCTCGTGCTCGCCCCCCGGCACTCACGAGCACGAAGTCCTAGGGAAAGAGCACCGCCACACAGGCAGGCACGTCCCCCTCGTGCAGATGTGCGGCAACTGAATGGGCAAAGAGGCCAGGCGGCACCCCGAATGTCTTCGCGAGGTCGTTCACGAAGTGCACTGCCACGGCCACCTCTCCGGGCTGCCCCGCGAGAGATGACAACAAGATGCCCTTGCAGGACGCACTTTCGTTCGCCGCGGAAGCGCTCCCGGCAAACGTTGACAGGCCGACGACAACCGCCACGACTGCCATCACAGTTACCCGTCGCATGATCGACCTCCCCTGGGTCGGAGTTACGCGCGATTATGCGACGCCCTTGCGCCAAATGCAACGTTCGCAAAGTGGCGTTCCTAGTGGCGCGTCCGGGGGCACTGAGGCACTCGCTCCAACCGCGTTGACCAGACCGGTATGCGCCAGCGAGACACTTGGCAACGATGCCCTCGAAGCTCCCCGTCCAGCACCAACACGAATCTAGCCGCGGGCACGTTCTCGCCGGATCTGCTCGGCGGGGTCGAGGTCGAGGATGATCGTCACCGGGCCGTCGTTCACGAGCTCGACCTCCATGTACGCGCCAAAGATCCCCGTCTCGACGTGGACGCCTTCCGAGCGGAGGGCGTCCACGAACGTCTCGATGAGTGGTTCTGCGACCTCCGGCCGAGCGGCATCGGAGAAGCTCGGTCGAGTTCCCTTCTGACGCCTGCCATCGGCGAGCAGCGTGAACTGGCTGACGACGAGCGCCTCGCCGCCGGTGTCGAGGAGCGCGCGGTCGAAGCGACCGTCGTCGTCCGGGAAGATGCGGAGGCGCGCGATTTTGCCCGCGAGGCGAACGGCCGTTTCGGACGTGTCTTCGTGCCTGGCACCGACCAGCACGAGCAGCCCCGGGCCGCACGCGCCGACGACCTCTCCGTCGACGCG
>JAICQQ010000458.1 GCA_025937785.1 Polyangiaceae bacterium | reverse complement strand
TTCCCATACCAACGGACTTGTTGAGCCGGCGCCCTTGCTAACGTGAACGATGGTCGCCAGTCATCACACTGGACTAACTTGCGACGGCTGCACCGTGAGGCGAAGTTGCATGACTCCGAGTCAAGGTTCGAGCCGCGGCGCGCCAGCACCCGTTCAACTCCATTTGACACTGTGCACTGCCAGTCTTCGGAGCAAGCGGTAGCATCGAGCGACATGAATACTGCCGAACTCCGGCGGGAACGTGCGAACGCCGCCTCCGTCAGCCACCACGCAGATGCCGACGGCGAAGGTCGAGCGTTCGCACCGAACTGCATTCCGGAACTGGGCGCCGCGAGGTGCCCCGTGAGAGCAGTGCTCTCGTCGGGAGGGGCGGGTGGTAGCGCTGGAGCCGATTCGGGCAGCGGAGTTGTAGGTGGTACGGCCGGCGCGGCGGGACAAGACAACTCTGCAACCAATCGCGAATGTGACGCTGGCGACGTAGGCTGTTCGGGGGAGACGCCGGTCGAGTGCTCCGACGAGGGGCGTTGGGTTGCGGCGACCGCCGCGTGCGCGTTCGGATCTACGGAGGGTGCCTGTACGGAATGCGTGGATGACACTCGGCGGTGCCTGGAAGGTTCGGCTCAAATTTGCGTCAACGAAGCTTGGAACACGGAAAGCATGTGCACTGCGACCTGCGAGGCTGGCGAATGTGTGGAGGCCTGCATGGAGGGCCGGCGCCAGTGCGATGGAAACCTCGTCCTGCAAATCTGCGAAGCGGGTGTGTACGTCGACTACGAAGAATGCGATTTCTTGTGCCAGGGAGACACATGCACGGGACTATGCTCGCCAGATTCTACCCGGTGCGATCCCGACACCGAGAACAACGTCCAACGCTGTGACACGGCTGGCCGCTGGAGCGCGGGGACCGAGTGCGCTGACGGGGGCTTCTGCGTTGACGGGGCGTGCAGGCCATGTCGGCCCGGCACCCGTCGGTGCGAGGAGTCGATGCGACAGGAGTGCTGTGATAACGGTGGGTGACCCGTGCAGCACCCACCTCGCAACGACCCGTACCGCAAGCGTGACCTGGTTGCGCGCACGATGGCATGCGCAGTTTTCGGGTTGTTCCTTTCCTACTACGGTCTGCTTTGCTTCCGCCACCGATCACTTCGTGGACTATGCGCGCTCCGGCCTGCCCACACAGATGATTGCCCAACTCTACGGGCTCGAGGTCGACGAGGTGAACAAGCGGTTGAATGCGGCGCGCGGCGAAGCGCGCCGGCGCAAACTGGCGGCCGTCCCGACGGATGTCACGTTGGTACAGCCGCGAACGTTGCTCGTGAAGTTCAAGGTGGGAGCTCGAAGTACGTTTCGACAGAGGTTCGTTTCCGAACGCACCCAAGGATGCCGTGAGCGTAGACGGCCCAACGGATGCCAGCGCATCAGGCACCGGTTCTCCTGCTCAAGCCGATGCTCCGTCCGGTGAGGGCACTGCGCAGTCCGGCAAAAAGCCCACGGTCAACCCGCTGACTCGGCTGCGTCTACCGAGCGGTCCGGACGACGCCAGATTTCTGGAGATCGCGATTGAGCTTCAGGTCGCGGGCGCGATCGAGAGCGGCCACCTCGACAACGATCGCCTGGACGTTCCACTGCGCGAAGTCGCGGAAGTCGTCTTGATCGACGAGGACGACGACCCAATTCCGAGGGCCAAGTACGAAATACGAAGTGGACTCACTGTGCTCTCGGGTAACCTCGACGATGACGGTTTTGCGCGTGTCGAGCACCTGCCGGTCAAGCACAACAAGGTAAGGTTTCCCGAGTTTGCGCCCGCCACCAATGTTGTTCCGGTTCCAGAAGAGGACGTCCCCGCCGAGCTCAAGGCATGAATAGGAATCAGGTACTGAGCAGAGTCGACGGCGGCGGTGGTCGGCATTGCAATTTTTCGTCCACACCGCTGTCCCGAGGCCAAATCGATCTTTCTACCCGGCGCCGGGAATGCAAGCTACATGCTCTCCACCATGATGAGAGGTGCTTCGACAAGCGTAGCGTTCGGCGCGACTTGCCTGGCGGTGGCGTGCGCCTCCAATCAAGGTGACTCCGGTTCGACAGGCAGTGGACAACCCACGACTGGTACCCAAGCAACGACTGCAAGTGCGAGTAGCGTCGGTAACGGTACCAGTACCAGTACCGCAACCATGACCGTTACGAGCGGAGGCAACCCGACTGCCACGACGGGATCTGGCACGAGCATGGGCGGCGACATGACAAGCAGCACCACCGATGTGGGTAGTGGAGGGAATCAGGGGGCGACCGTGTCTGCGGGTGGTGCCAGCATGACCAGCACGGGCGACGTGGACGTGACGGCGGGTGGCACCGCCACGGGGACTGACACCACTGGTGGCGGGACGGGCGGGACGGGCGGCTATGATAGCCACTGCACCCGCGAAGAAACGGAGGCCAACAAGGCGGTCGTGCGCGATGGTATCACCCAGGTATTCGTCAATGGTAACGGCGATGCCATTGATGACTACTGGGCCGACCCATACATTCAGCACAATCCGGCGGCGAACAGCGGTGTGGCAACGTTCAAGAGCTTCTTCTCCAATGTTTCCCCGGGGTTCTACTCGCTAACGCGCTTGATCGGCGAATGCGACAAGGTGCTGATTCACGGCAGCTACCAGGGTTCAGGACCAACGTTCGATATGTTGCGTGTCGACCCCGAAAGTATGAGGATGGTCGAGCACTGGGACGCTGCCGCCGGCGAAAGCCTGGATGGTGCGACCGAGGTGGTGGACGTCGAACTAACCGGGCCCAATCGGGAGCTGGTGATCGGTTTCGTGAACAACGTTCTGATTGGGGGAAACACGGCTGAGGGCGGAAACTACCTGGCGGATGACATCGTGGACTACTCAGCCGGCGGCGAAAGCGGCGCGCAAGCCTTCATCGAACGTGTGTCAG
>JAICQQ010000040.1 GCA_025937785.1 Polyangiaceae bacterium | reverse complement strand
CAGTGATCCAGCGGCACGGTGTCGCCAACGACGCCATCGTCTCGAACCACGTCGTGACCCTGATCCACCGGAACCGAGCCGCCGACCGGGTGATGCTCGACGCCCTCGGGTTCGGGGGCTACTCCAAGGTCCTTGGGGAACCCGACCACGACCCCGTCGAAGCCACCGCCGCTTCGGGCGCGCTTTCCTGATCGCTCCGCCAGGCCTCTTACTCGACGCCCTTGCCGGCGTACTGAACGGGGCGGAGGCCGTGCAGCAGAGTGCATAATGCATGCATAATGAACAATGCTGCAGGCTGCGGCTCAGTTCGCCTGGAATTGTCAGATCTTAGTCGAGAGCCGGCGTGGGCACAATTTTTCAGACTGACAGGAACCCTCGAGCATCATCCGAGCGTTCGAAAGAGCACCGCTCTCGGGCGGGGCGCCTCGCCTCGCCCGAGAAGCTCGGTTGCCCGTTTCCTGGCCCTTTTGAAATGTGGAACATGCAATGGAAATGGAAACTGGGAATGCCTAGCCCAAAGCATGACGCGCTCGAAGCCGGAAGCACGCCGACCACGTTCGGTCTCACCGCGAGCTGTATGAAGCAGTGCGCTGTCCCGAAGACCCATTCCCAGTTCTTATTCCCATTGCATGTTTCACATTCTAATGCCGCCGATCGCGCCCCACACGCCAGCGCCCTCCCGGCACTAGCTCAGCGATAGCCCGCTGCTTGGAGCGCAAACAAATGAGCGTAGCGGCCGCCGTTCGCCACGAGGGTTTCGTGCGAACCCTCCTCCCGGATACGGCCCCTATCGAGCACGATGATCCGGTCCGCCATGCGCACCGTGGAGAAGCGGTGGGAGATCAGGATTGCCATCTTGTCACGGCTCAACTCCTTCAGTCGCTGGAAGATCGCCGCCTCGGCTTCGGCGTCCATGGCGCTGGTGGGTTCATCGAGCACCAGTAGCTGGGCCGACTCGCGCATGAAGGCGCGCGCCAGGGCCACCTTCTGCCATTGGCCCCCCGAAAGCTCCACCCCGCCCGTGAACCAGCGCCCGAGCTGGGTGTGGTAACCCTCGGGTAGAGTCGTCGCGACTGCGTCCGCCATGCCGCGCTCGCCAGCGACGCGCCAGCGAGCCTCGTCGTCGAAGCCCGCGACGTCACCAGCGCCGATGTTTTCGCCGAAGAGCAGCTGGTAGCGCACGAAGTCCTGAAAGATGACGCCGATGCGCGCATGCAGCGCGGCCCGTGACCACTCACGGACGTCGCGCCCCTCGAACAGAACGCGGCCGCGCTCGGGTTGGTAAAGCCCCGCGACCAGCTTGATCAAGGTGGTCTTCCCCGCGCCGTTTTCACCGACCAACGCGAGCTTCTCACCCGGACCGAGGTGCAACGAGACGTCGTCCACGGCCGGCTCGTTCGCCCCCGCGTAGGTGAAGCTCACGTGCTCCAGCCGGAGACCATCGCCGGGAAGTGTACCCTCCGTGGCAGCGCCACCGAACGCATGGCTGGGTTGCTCGAGAAACTCGTGCAGATTCGACAGGTACAAATTGTCTTCGTAGAGGCCGCCGATGCCGCGGAGCGCTGACGTGAGCGTCGACTGGCCCTGCTTGAACACCAGCAGGTACATGGTCATGTCTCCCAGCGTCAGCTCGCCGTGCACGGTCGCCAGCGCCGTCCACGCGTACGCCGCGTACAAGGCAAGGGTACTCAAGAGCCCGAGCACGAAACCATAGATGCCTCGCCTGTAGGCCAGGGCGCGATCTTCGGCGTAAGCTTTGTGGAAGATCCCCCGGTAGCGATCGAGCAAGAGCGGACCTAAACCGAACAGCTTCACCTCTTTGGCGTGATCTTCGCGCGCCATCACGGTCTCGAGGTACATCTGCTTGCGCGTTTCGGGCGCACGCCAGCGAAACAAGCGGAAGGCGTCCTCGCTGAAGCGCTTTTCAGCGAGGAACGCCGGCAGCGCGGCTACGCCCAACAGCAAGAGCGCCCACGGCGAAAAGGCCAACACCAGGCTCGCATAGGCGACCAGACTGATGCCGCTTTGGCACAACCCGAACGCTCGATTCACGAGCGACAGCGGTCGAGTGGATGCCTCGCGGCGCGCGCGCGTCATGCGATCGTAGAACTCGCTGTCTTCGAACTGGTCGAGTGACAGTGTCAGGGCCTTTTCGAGGATGAGTTCATTCACTCGTTGGCCGAGTAACGCTCTGAGCAGGCTCTGGCTGACGTCGAGCCCTTTCTGCGCGCCGGCGTTCAGCGCCACGATCGAGAACTCGGCGGCAACGAGCCAGAGCACGCGCGTGGTGTCTGCGTCGGCACCGGAACGGATCGCCGCGACTACTCCGTCTACGATGAGTTTACCGACGTAAGCGCCAAGCGGAGGCAGAGCCCCGGCGACCAGGGTCAGGGCCGCGAGTACCAACGTCAGCCGGTGGTGCGTGCGCCACACCAGAGCGAACGCGCGCCCGCTCGATCGAGCGACCCCCGCGATCGGGAACCGGCCTCCGTCGTGCTCGGAAGGGTGCTGGGGGGCGGCAGCGCCGGGACCGGTTGCGCTCGGGGGCACGCATCCAATATAGGCGCCCGCCGCGCGCGTCGAAAGCCGCCCGCGCCCCAGAATACGGCGGCAGTGCTAGCGGCGCATCGACACGCTCATCAACAGGCCCAGCGAGATCAGCATGGTCACAGCGCTCGAGCCACCATACGAGAACAGCGGGAGCGTGACACCGACCACGGGCAGCAGCCCGAGCGACATGCCCACGTTGAACGCCGCATGCCAGAAGAAGATCGACCCTGAGCCGACGGCGATCGCAGCACCAAAGCGATCTTTGGCCTGGGAAGCGATGTGGATCGCCCAAATGCTGATGAAGCAATACAGCCCGAGCAAAACCGCACAGCCGAGGAGCCCCCAATCTTCGGCGAGCACCGCGAACGGGAAATCGGAATGTTGGTCGGGCAAAAAACCGAATTGGTTCTGTGTCCCGCGCATGAAGCCCTCCCCGGTCAGACCGCCGTTGCCGATGGCGGTGAGCGCCTGCTTTGCGTGCCAGCCCGTGTCGATCAGGTCTGCGTCGGGATTCAAGAAGCTCGTGATGCGATTTTTCTGGTATTCGCGGAGCCCAAACTTCCACACGAGCCAACCGGTCGTCAAGCCCGCGCTCAGGGCCCAAAGCACGCTGGCGCGCCGGATTTTGACGATCGCCAAAATCGAGATCGTGGACGCCAGATAGATCATCGACGTCCCCAAATCGGGCTGCGCCATCACCGCGGCCACCGGAATGAACGTCCAGAGCGCAGGCAATACCAGATCCACGAGCGTACGCGCTTCGGTTTTCGGGTCGTTGTGAAGGTGTCGAGCTACCATGAGCACGACCGGTATCTTCATGAACTCGCTCGGCTGGAAGTTGAAGGCGCCGATGCTGATCCAGCGATGTGAGCCCCGGGTCTGGGAGAATACGAACACCAGCGCCAAACACACCAGGCCCCCGGTGTAGAGGATCGGCGTAATACGTTCGAAATGGCGGTAGTCGATCGCCGCCACCAGAATACCGAGCAAGAACCCGACGACGATCCAGTAAATCTGGGAGACGTAGATGTCGGCGAGGCCGGCGCGTTCGCCGGCCCCCATGTACGGGCTGGTCGCGCTGTACAGGTTGACGACGCCCATGGTGGCGATGGCCACCACACCGAGCAAGAGCGGCATGTCTATCTGCAGGCCGCTGCGAAACGAAACCGAGTGCATCGGACGCACCGTCACAACGCGCTCCTCTGCCCCGCCACGGCTTTGGGCTTCACCGCGAGGCGCTTTTGCTTCAGGTTTTGCCAGTCGCGCACGACCCGGCTCGCGACAGGCACGGCGTTCTTACCACCGCCACCACCGTGCTCCACGAGCACCACGATCGCGATCTCCGGTGATTGGGTCGGGGCATATCCCGCGAACCAGGCGTGGTCGCGGTTGAAGTACCACACCTTGTCGGGGTCCACCCCGCGAGGCGTCACGTGACTCACCTGCGCCGTCCCTGTCTTGCCAGCCATGTCCACCTCGTCGCCCGCTTCTTTGTGGGCGGTGCCTTCGCGCTCGCGGACCACACCGACCAGCCCATTCTGAATGAGCGTCAGGTCTTCTTGGTTCAGCTCGACCATTTGTCGTACGCGAGGTGGAAAGTCTTGCACGATGGTGCCGTCGCTGGTTTCGATGCTGCGCACCACCTGGGGTTGATACAGCGTGCCGCCGTTGGCGAGCGCCGCGTACGACAACGCAAGTTGCAAGACGTTCACGGTCGAAGCGCCCTGGCCGATCGCGGCGAGCAAGGTGAAACCGCCGCGGAACGCGCCCTTGTAGCGGCGCGTGTACCAGCCGCGCGTCGGCATGCGCCCGCGAGCCTCGGGATTGATGCCGATGCCGGTCTTGGTGCCCAGGCCGAACTCCATCCCGATCTCGACCAGGCTGTCGATGTTAATCTGTGACCCGAGCTCGTAGAAGTACGTGTTGCACGACTGCACCATGGCTTCGTGCAGGTTCACGTGCCGGTGCACGCCCGTGCAGCGGAAGTAGCGCTTGCCGTACTCGTAGCCGCCACGACAGTCGACCTCGCTACGCGGGTTGATGATGCGCTGCTCGAGACCTGCCAGCGCGGAAAATGGCTTGTAAGTCGAGCCCGGCGGGTAAGCCGCGGAAATGGTCTTGTCGAGCGTCGGCTTGAGCGGATCGTTCAAGTAACGGCGGAACGCCTGCTGCACCGCCTCCTTGCCGCCCCCGCCCGATACCAGGTTGGGGTCGAAGCTCGGCTTGGAAAGCGCCGCTAGCACGCGCCCCGTGCGTACGTCGACCACCACCACGGCCCCAGCCAGCTGTCCGCGCATGGCTCGCTCAATCGACCGTTCCAGCTCGATATCGACGGTCAGCGAGATGTCCCTGCCCGGGATCGGTTCCTGGCGCCGCGGTTCTTCCAAATAGCGCTCCTCGAGCTCTTCCACGCGCTCGCGCACTGCGCGTCCCCGGATGAACTTGCGCCACCCCCGCTGACCTCGCAGGTAGCTCTCCCAGCGCCGCTCGACCCCTACCGCACCCAGGCGATCGCCAGCGCGGTAGTCGGTGTCCTGAAGACGCGCGAGCGTATCCGCGTCCACCTCGCGCATGTAGCCGAGCATGTGCGCGGCCAGGCTGCCGTAGGGGTAGTAGCGTACCGGCACTGGCACCACGTCGATCCCGCGGAGCTCGGCCGCGTGCGTCTCGAGCGCCGCGACCACGTTGCGATCCACGTCGACCTTGAGCTGCGTCTGCTGCTTCGCGCGCTTTTCACCCTTCGCGATGGCGTCGAGGATCTTCTGCTGGAGCTCTTTCGCTTCGTCAGGCTCGAGGCGCATCAGCTTCACGACCTCGGGCCAGGTTTTCTCCATGTCGATGTACTGAGGCACGACGTGCACGTTGTACGACGGACGGTTCGCGGCCAGCACCTTGCCATAGGCGTCTCGGATCACGCCGCGTGTCGTCGCGAGCCGGCGCTCACCTACGATGTTGCGTAACGCCTCGGCGCGGTGCAACCCGCCTTCCAGCACCTGCAACTGCATCAGCCGCCCGATGAAGATCAGGAACGTCGTCAGCACGAACAGCACGAGCCAGCGGTACCGCCTCCGGAACTCCCCCACCTCTGCGCGCTGAACCCAGAAGTTCACCGCGCTATCCCGCCGGCGCTTCGCCCGCGGTACGACTGGGCAAGGTGCTCAAGTGCACGCGCTGGGCAAGGCTGAAAATGAGTGGTGCTACCAACGCCGTGGCCGTAGCACGCGGCACCACGATGGTCGCCATTTCGAGCGGTCGGAAGTTGTCCGTGCCGAAGATTGCCAACAGTGTCAATACGATAGCGCTTTCGACCACGGCAAACCCGAACGCGAGCGGCGCTCGGGTCATGAAAGTTTGCGCCGTGAGACGGACCCCCGCGACTCGCGACAGCCACCAGATCGCCACGCACACGAACGCGAAAAGGAACATGGGCGCCGCCGAAAGTACGTCGAGCGTGTAGCCGAATCCGAACGCCAAGAGCGCCCCGCGCGCCATCGAGTGCTCGTGAACGCCCAGAAAGATGATGAGCGGCAATACGAAGTTGGGCGTGGCGCCGTGCAACCACGGGCGTGCCCCCAAGCTTTCACCCACCGTAAGACCGGCGAACGGGCCCAGAATGCGGTAGAAATTGCTCTGCGCCAGAATCATGAGCAGGCCCAGGCAGTAGAACGTCAGATTTCTCATCAGGCTTCACCGCTTGGCCGGCGCCGGCGTGCAGTCCTTGGTATCGGTGAGCACGACCAGTACCTCCTCGAGTCTGGAGAAATCCACCGCCGGCTCGGCTTCGACCGATTGGTAAATCCCGAAGTCGCGCTTGTCGACCTTCACTACCCGAGCCACGGGCAAGCCCTTGGGAAAGCGGCAGCCCACCCCCGAAGTGACCAGCAGGTCGCCGACCTCTACCTCGTCGGTTCGTTGCACGTATTCGACGCGCACCGCGTAGCGGGCCTTCTCGCCGGTGCCGCGCACGAAACCTCGTGACCCCGTGCGCTCGACCACCACGTCCACGCCGAACCCACTGTCCACCGTGAGCTGCACGGCGACGCTGTCTCCTGAAACGCGCTGGACGGTGCCAACAGCGCCATCGAGTGAAATCACCGGCATGTTTTCGCGCAACGTCACACCGGGATCGTCCAGGAGCAGGTGAGCCACCCGGAAGTATTCGGTGGTGTCCTTGCCTACGACCACGGCGCTGGCCGTCTCGCTGGGGATACGGTCACGGAGACCCAACAGGCGCCGCAGCCGGACGTTCTCCGCCTTCTCCGACTTGAGCTCTCGAACCTGTGAGCGGAGCCTCGCGTTTTCGTAGGCGAGCTTGTTGTTGTCCTGCTTGACGTCCACCAAGTAGACATAGTCGCCGATCATGCCGGAGACACCACGGGCCAGCGCCGCGGAGACGTACTGCAGCGGCGCGGCGACACGCATGATGGCCCGATCGACCGGGGTCATGTCCTCGGGCTTCCTGATGCTGGCGCGCAGGAAGAAGAAGGGCACTGCCAACAGCAGCACCACTAGGAAGGTATCGCGATATCGCTTGAAGAAACCCAACTCGTCTCTCCGGTAGCCTCAGCTCGAAGCGCGTGCGCAAGCGCCGAGCCACACCCCGGCCGTAACGCATCTGGACGAGAAATCAAGCTCAGCCGATGGCCACTTCCTTGAGCAGCTCGATATGATCGAGGGTCTTGCCGCTGCCGAGGACCACGGCGCTGATAGGATCGTCGCTCACCATCACCGGCAAGCCCGTCTCCTCGCGCAGCAGCACATCCATGTTCTTGAGTAACGCGCCACCGCCGGTGAGCACCACACCCTTGTCGACGATGTCCGCGGCTAGCTCGGGAGGCGTCCGTTCGAGAGCCAGCAGCACGGCTTCTACGATGGCGTTGATGGGTTCCGCCAGCGCGTCGCGGAGCTCGTCGGAGTTGACCACGACGGTCTTCGGGATGCCGGCGACCATGTCGCGCCCCTTCACTTCCATCGTCAGCTGCTCTTCGGGGGGGTAGGCATTGCCGATCGTGATCTTGATCCGCTCTGCCGTCTGCTCACCGATGGCGAGGTTGTACTTTCGCTTCATGTACGCGACGATCGCCTCGTCCATCTTGTCGCCGCCTACGCGCACGCTCTGCGAATAAACGATGCCGGCGAGTGAGATCACGGCGACCTCGGTCGTGCCGCCGCCGATGTCCACCACCATGTTCCCGCTAGGCTCGGTGATGGGCAGGCCGGCCCCGATCGCCGCAGCCATCGGCTCTTCGATCAGGTACACCTCGCGCGCGCCTGCGCTCTCCGCACTTTCTTTCACGGCGCGCTTCTCGACCTCGGTGATGCCGAACGGAACACAGATGATGATGCGAGGCTTCACCAGCGTGCGTCGGTTGTGCGCGCGCGCGATGAAGTAGCGCAGCATCGCCTCCGTAATTTCGAAATCTGCAATCACGCCGTCACGGAGTGGCCGAATCGCCATGATGTTGCCCGGGGTGCGCCCGAGCATTTCTTTGGCCTCTCGACCTACCGCCAGCACCCGATTGTCGCCACGCGCGTCGCGGTGCACGGCGACGACCGACGGCTCGCAGCTGACGATACCTTTGCCTTTCACGTAGATCAGCGTGGTTGCCGTGCCGAGATCGACGGCGAGGTCGTTGGAAAACAGGCCGTAAAGCCAGTCAAAAATCATCGCTACAACTCAGGAGAACGAACACGCAAACGCCGGCTGTTCCAGTCGGTCCAGGAGCGACGCCATGGGTTGGGCGACCTTCGTAGCACGCAGTCCGACACCCACGCAATCGACGCAGTGCGCCGCCCTACCACAGAGTGGACTGTTTTCCATCGTCGCGAGGCCGGCCCGTCGCCCTATCTCGAAACGAGACGCGCCTCTAACACCGCGTCTCCTTACGCCGGATCAAAGCGCGACCGGACGCGGAGCGCGGCGGACGTCGTTCGTGACGCAGTCCGCCGAACCCCGGTTCGAGAGGTGGGGCACACGACGTTTCAGTCGTCGTCCCAATCGCGATTCCATTTCGCCCAGGTAGAGCCTCCACCTCGCTCACGCTTGTGGAACTCTTCCCGTTCGTTGCGGCGCTTGCCTTTCTCACGCTTGCGCTTTTTGGCTTCAGGCTTTTCTTTCGCGCGCCGTCCCTCGGGCGCTCGCTCGAAGGGTGGCGTTTGTGCCCCGCCCCCTCCGGGCATGCTGTCGGGAGGACGGGTAGGAGCGAAACCATCATTGAAGGGGCGCGCCATCGGCGGGCGCATGCTCGGCCGATCAGGGCCGGGCCCAGGACCACCAGGGCCACCGGGACCGCGACGATCCGTCTTCGCGTGCGCCAGGTTGACCTGGAGCTTGCGCCCCTTGACGTCAACATTGGAGAGTGCCGACACGGCGTTGTTCGCCGCTTGAGCGCTGCCGAGCGTCACGAAGCCGAAGCCTCGCGGTCGCCCATCGGGACCCGCCGGCAGGTGAACACGAACCACCGCATCCGCGCCGTTGTCGAGGAACAACTGTTCGACGTCTTTTTGGGACATGTCGAACGGCAGGTTCCCAACGTACAGGGTGCGATCGTTCGCCGCCGACGTGTCGGGTTTGTTTTCGGGGCCTCGTTTTTGCGGACCAGCGGAAAACGGGCGCACGGAGATTGAGCGTCCGGACTGTGCGGACCCATCCAACGACGAACGCGCCTTCGCGGCTTCGTCAGGTGAGGCCAATGTCACGAACCCAAAACCACGCGCGCGCCCGGTCAACCTATCTTTGGGTAGGCTGACATTGACCACCGTGACACCAGTTGCCTGAAAAATATCGCGCAACACGTCTTCGGTGATTGAATCTGGCAGGCCCGCAACGAAGAGCTTGCTTGCGTCATCTGTCGACATCTAACTGTTCCCTGAACCGGCCCTCCGTGTACCTGCGATTGAACTTATCGGGTGTGTAGCGGGCGTGCTAAGTGAAACAGTAGCTGGAGTGACCTTGCGCATCAAGGGCAGGCTGCGCCAGGCAGCTCGGTGTTTCGAGGCCCGACTCGAAGCCCCTTGTAGCTGGAGTGAATTCTGGCAGCAATACCCTTCGTCATGAAGCTCCAATTGATAGTGAATCCGCGGGCAGGCAGCGGCCGGGCCGCCCAACGCTTGCCTCAAATCGAGCGCGCCCTCGCCTCGCACGGTATCGAATACGAAAAGTCGCTCACCCAGGGCCCCGGGGACGCCACCCGCCTCGCTCGGGAGGCCGCCAGCCGTGGAGTCGACACCATCGCCGCGGTGGGAGGGGACGGGACCATCAACGAGATTGCCCAGGCGTACCTGGATGGCGACGGAAACCCGATCGCCGGACCCAGCCTGGCGTTGATCCCGGCCGGCACAGGCGGCGACTTTCGGAAGAGCTTCGGGTTGGCAGACGACGTGCACTCGGCGGTGGCGCGCATGCACGGGGCCGAGCCACGCCCGCTGGACCTGGGCATCGTCGACGTGACGACGTCGACCGGCCAGAACCGTCGCTGTGCCTTCATCAACGTGATGAGCTTCGGAATGGGCGGATTGGTGGATCGCTTGGTGGACACGGGACCGAAATGGCTCGGGGGCCGCGCGGCGTTTCTCTTGGGATCGGTGCGAGCCGCGCTCAGCTATCGCAACACACCGGTGCACGTTCGCATCGACGGCACCTCGTACGTGCAAACACCCATCTTCAACGTGGCGGTGTGTAACGGGCGCTACTTTGGCGGAGGTATGAAGGTCGCGCCCAACGCAGACCCCCACGATGGCCTGTTCGACGTGGTGGCCATGTGCGATCTCACGCGCGCCCAGGGCATCGCCCTCGCGCATCGCATCTACAAGGGCAGCCACATCGGGCAGCGCGAAATCGACGTCGCCCGAGGCCGGGTGGTCGAGGCCGCCCCGTTGCGCCGGCAGGACGAGGTGCTGATCGACCTCGACGGCGAAATGCCCGGAAAACTGCCGCTGACCGCGCGTGTCGTTCCGGGCGCGCTCCGGATCCGCGCCTGAAGCCACGGCATCACCCGACCGCTTCGGGCGGCAACTGCGCGAGCTGAGCCTCGAGCTGCTCCCAGCGCCGGTCGATCATTCCTAGGTGCAACGGCAACAGCCGCTGGGCGACGTGATCGATCGACAGCGCAACGTGGAGCAGCATGTTGTTGAGCAGCCAGCGATCTACGGTTTGCACGTGCTTGTTCAAAGACGAAGCGTTGGCCCGAAGTTCGTGCTCGAACTTGCGGACGCCGTGTCGCATCGCGTAGCACTCCCGCACACCCCAGTCCGTGTGCACCATCAAGACCACGCCCGCATTCAAGAGCCGGCGATGGAAGGGTACCAAGGCGCAGGTCAACAAGTAGCCCGCCTCTTCGAGCTCCGCGTCGCTCAGATTCGGATCGAATTGCCAGACGCGCTCGCCGTGCCGATTGCAGGCCCGAAATAGGATCATGCGGCTCTTGCCGCTGCGCTGCACGGCCTGGTCGATGAGCCAGCGATCGACCTTGTTCAACGACGTCGGCCGGCGCAGCGCCTCGATGCGCTCGCGGCCGAGGACCATCGAGTTCTTTGGCGTGATCACGATCGCGCGATGCGTCAGATTTTGGTGACGTATCGCCAGCTCTTCGATGGAGAAAGGCATGGCTGCGTCGGACATCTCGCCGGAGACTAGCACACCGCTCGGCCACACGACCCTCGCGCGTAGAACCGTCGACTACCGACGCTCGTCCGGGGGCGGGGCTGGTGCAGGGATCAGTTCGATAACCACGCGGTCCTCACCGCCCACCTCGAGCGCTGCGATCACCTGGACCCGCACGCCCTCACAGACCCGCTCGAGCACCACGGGGCTCACTGGCGTGCCCGCGCACTTGCTTTTCGGGAAATGCGGCTCCAAAACGCCCGCCAGCAACTGTTCGGTCGCCCCGATCGCCTCCGCCCGTCGCTGCCCGTCATCGACGGGAACGGCAAGACGTTGGGCGGCCTCCCCGAGACGGCTGAACAAGTCGGGCCCCATCAGCTCGCCGCGCAGGACCATTGCGCCGTCGAACGTCAAGATCACGTCGAAAACCGCAACCCTTTCGCTCGTCTTCCCAGCATCTGGGATCGAGTACGACAGTGTCAACTGCTTCACACAGCGTTGCGCGTCGCAGACGGCCGCGGGCGCTTCGCCCTGGAATACCCGAACGAACTCGCTATCGACCAGCGCCCGAGGGCGGGATTTTTGGGGCTCGGCGAGGCGCTGCACCCAATGGGCAGCGAGATCGAGGAACTGCTTGCGCGCGAAGTCGGCTTGCTCCAGGCGGTCGCCCACGGCACGCGCCCGCTCGAGCACCGCTGCCTCTTTCTGCTTGGCGACGAGCGCAGCCTGCTCCAACTCCGCCAGCCGGGCCCGTGCCGCGACGGCATGAGGGCCGTTCGGAAGCACCGCCAGATAGCGACGCAGGCGCACGCGACTCGGCGCCGCCACCACGAAGTAGTCGGCCTCTGCTGGCTGAAACCAAGCCCTGACGTCGGAGCGAAACTCGCCGTTCGGGTAACGTTGCAGGTAGTCCCAGGCAGCGCGGAGCCGTGCATCCAACGTGGGGGCGACGCGCGTCTGCCGGTAGAGCTCGTACTCGGCGCTGCTCGCGACCACCCCGCGTCCGTCGAAGCCACAGCCGATGGCCCCCCAGAGCGCGACCACGGCCAAGCCACGCGCCAGCTTCATCGCGCATCCTCGGGACAGAACTCGCACTCGGACGGGACCGCCGGTGTGCGATCGTCGACGTACTCTCGAAAGGTATCGCATCCGACGTCCAAGAGGCGCCTGAGGCATACCTCACCGTCATGCACCAAGGGCAGGCAACCTTCCGGAAATCGCCTGCCGCCCGAATCGGCGTTGCAGGCTTCGGTGCAGCGGTCGGTCGATATCCCGCACTCGCCACAGCGATCGCACTCGATCGCGTTCTTCGTAGCGAAGAAGACCTCTTCATCCAACGTCTGACGCGGCTGACCGCAACCGCCCACGTCGCCTGGCGTGGGTGCAGCGCAGATCGCCACCAAGAAACCGAGCGCCCCCAAGCGCAACGACGCTCGGCGCCAGCGCTTCATTCGAACACCTCGTAATCCGCCCACAGCCCCAGCTGACCCGAAAGCATGGGGATGGTGGTCCGATCCCGATCGAGCGTCGCGGCTCCGAAGAACAAGCTGCCGATCAGCTCCGCGTAGAACCCCAGGCCAGCTAGGAAGTGCCACACCCCACCCGCTCCGAGTTCCACGCCAGCGGTGACGTCCGGCTCCAAGACCACGGGGATCCCGAACCTACCCGTCCACAGCCATGGCGAGGCGGGCCGATACAGAAGCCGGTAGGAGGGCGTGAGCACTTCCTGGCGGATCCCTGTCAGCGCCGTCGAAAGATGCGCGCTCACACCGTGCTGCAAGCCGCTGGGATCGCCCTGCGCCACGCCCAGAGAGAAATCGATGTACGTGGCGGAGAGCGAAAGCGACTCGGGGCTATCGCCGAGGACGCGCTCCAGCCGATAGGGGTTGTTGAAACGCAGCCCTCGGCCCAGCGCCAGCCCGCCGAATGCGTGCAGGTAGTCGCCCGCCGGATCGCGCCGCTGCTCACGATCGATGCGGCGCGATGCCCGAGGCCCGCGTCCCGCGCCGTCAGCTCGAGCCGCGGCGCCCGCATCGGGCGCTCCGGCAGGCTCGGCCTCACCCGAGCTCGTGATCGCCAAACTCACGAGCAGGCCTGCGCACAAACTCCGCACCAACGACTCCATCCTCGGCAGCACCCGCTTCAAGAGCAAGCAGCTTCGACGTCCGCGATCGACTTGGGTGCAGAATTCGTAAGCACTTCGTTACCGGCTGGAGTCACCAGCACGTCGTCCTCGATGCGGATGCCGATGCCCCGATAAGCCGAGGGGACGTCGGCCTTGTCGCTGATGTAGATGCCGGGTTCGACCGTGATCACCATGCCCGGCTCCAGGGAGCGCGGCTTGCCTGCAACGAAATAGGCCCCGACGTCGTGGACGTCCATTCCCAGAAAGTGACTGGTCTTGTGCATGAAGTAGGGCTTGAACAGCTCCTTCTCGAGAGCCTCGTCGAAAGGCGCGCCGACGAGGCCGAGATCGATCAAGCCACGCACGATTTCTCGTAACGCCACGTCGTGAATGCCGTCGAGCGTGGCGCCGGTACGCGTCGCTTCGATGGCCGCCAGCTCGGCGGCGAGCACCACCTCGTACACTGCCTTTTGCGCAGGGCTGAAGCGACCATTGACGGGGAATGTCCGCGTCACGTCGGAGGCGTAATACGAGTATTCGCAGCCGGCGTCGATCAACAGCAAGTCGCCATCGTCCATCTTGCGATTGTTCTCGTGGTAGTGCAGCACCGTAGAGTTGGGTCCCGAACCGACGATTGACGGGTAGGCGGGGCGATGCGAACCGCTCTTGAGGAAATGGGCCGCCAGAACCGCTTCGATCTCATATTCGTGCATCCCGGGGCGACAGGCCGACATCGCCAGGCGGTGCGCCTCGCACGTGATGCTGGCGGCGCGGCGCATCAAGCCGATTTCTTCGGAATCTTTGTGCAACCGAAGCTCGTGGATCACGCTGGACGGGTCGATGATGTGTGTCGGATAACGCTGTCCGCGACGTGCTCGCCGCCGAACGTTGGCCACGGCTCGGAGCACTCGATCGTCGAACTCTCTGTCGACACCCAGGCGATAGTAGAGGTGGTCCACGTTTTCGAGGAGCTTCGGCAACACCTCGTCGAGCTTGGTGATCGCGTGTGCCTCGTCGGCCCCGAAGTACTCCTTGGCCCCTTCCACGCCGGCGCGCGCGCCATCCCACACCTCACGCTCGGGGTCGCGTTCGCGCACGAACAGCGTGAATGGTCGTTCCGAGCTCGTCGACAACACCAGCACGCTCTCAGGCTCGTCGAAGCCCGACAGATACCAAAGGTCGGAATGCTGCCGATAGGGATGCTCGACGTCATTGTTACGGATCGCCACCGGTTGCGACGGCACCAGCAGCAATCCATTCGGAATGGCCTGGAGCACGTGCTGTCGCCGCTCACGGAAACGCGCGGTCAATGGTTGGGGCATGTCACTTTTCTAGCGCATCACGGCGCCGCTGCCGGAAAGCTTCGCATCGACTCTCTGCTCCTGAAATCGGCCCCTTGGCTGAACTGGCCGCATGAGGGTTTGACGGCCACCGGGTGGCGCGGTACGCCGTGCCGATGCCCGACAAGAACGAGCACGGCACACGCGACGAGCCCGAAGGGGGCCGCGCCGAGCGACTCGTCCCCGAGCTGATCAAACGGCTAATCGAAGGCATCGACCGCTTTGCGGAAGGCAAAGACATGCGCCAACGGGTGAGCGATCTCAAGCTGCCCAAGGAAGCGCTGGCGCTGTTGCTATCGCAGCTCGAGGAAAGCAAAAATGGGCTGTATCGCGCGCTCGCCAAGGAACTGCGCGATTTCCTGGAACAAACGAATTTTACCGAAGAGCTGGTGGCCGCACTCACCAAGCTCACGTTCGAGATCCGCACCGAAATCCGCTTCGTGCCGAGCCAGCCGGGCGAGGGTGTTACGCCCGAGGTGCGAGCGAAGGTCAACCTGAAGCGCGACCCGAGCAAGGCCGAGCGAAGTTCCTCGGGCCCCCCCCCTCCCTCGGAGCCCCCGGCGCCCTCTTCCCCACCCACTTCCACATCCCAGGAGGATTGATTCTTGAAGACCCTTTCAGCAGGCAGCGAAATCGATGCGTGGTGCACCAAGTGCAAGCTCGATTTGGGCCACCGCATCATCGCGATGGTCGAGAACAGGCCCAAGCGCGTCGTTTGTCAGACGTGCGGTTCCCAGCACAACTACCGCGCTCCCAAGGCAATCGATGCCGGGGTGCGTATCCGTAGAACCAGCAAGGCCCCCCCATCGAGGTCCCCATCGTCACGCGCCAAAGCAGAGAACGACCGCCAGGTAGAGTGGGAGCGCCGAATCGCGGGCAACACACTGGGAGCCTTCAAGCGGTACACGATCGACATGGTTTTCGCGCCCGATGATCTGGTCAACCACAAGAAATTCGGGGAAGGTTATGTCGTGGACGTGCCGGACCCGAAGAAGGTGGTCATCATGTTCAAAGATGGCCCGAGGACCCTCGCGCAAGGCCAGACTTAGCTCTGTATTGCGCCTGCTGACCAGCTGCGCCAGCGCCGCCGCGCTGGTGCTCGCGGCTGCACTCGCGCGAGCCGATCTGAGCTTGGTCCCCGCAGCGACCGGGCACGTGGGCCTGTTCTTCGTACTGGGCCCGCTCGGTCCCGCGCAGAAGACGCTGGACATGTCGGGCTGGCAGCTGCGCTACGGCAAGAGTCCGGCGGGAAACGCGCCGGGCAGCTGGCAACTCGCCGCGACCGGCCCCAGCGGGCTCGACCTCCAGCAGCAGCTCCAGGTGGAGCAGCGCGGCGCTCGGGCCTTGGTGGGCGGTGTGCTCGAGCTTGCCGAACCGCTCGCGGGGCTGTTGTTGGTCTCGGCGGACGGCGGCGTGCGGGTGACGGTGGACGGAACGCCGCGCTGGGCTCGATCAGGCGGAGGTTTTCGGGGTCAGTCGTGGGATGCGATCCCCCTCGAACTCGGTCAGGGGCGGCACCCGGTGATCGTGGAACTCGAGCATCCCGGCGTCCGCTGGGGCTTCGAGATGCGCTGGCTCGACCGCGCCGATTTGCGGCCCCCCAAGAACGCGCGCTGGCTGCTCGAAGGCGCGCCCCTGGCGCTCGCGCCGCTGCTGCGCCAAAGGCTCATCTCTGCCAGCCTCAGCACCCGCGTCGACGAACGTGGCTTCACCCCGAGCATACTCATCGAACATCCGCGCGGTATGCTCGCGCCCGAGGACGCGCGCGCCACGGTCACACTAGCACTCGGAAACGGGAAGACGCGCGCGCACCACCTCGGGTCCGTGGCGGTGACGGCGCACGGTGTCCACCCGCTGCGCGCGACCTTGCCCGCGCTCGACCCAGTAGAGCTTGCGCAAGGGACGCGCAAGCTCGAGCTCCGCGTAGAGGTGGGCCCACACCGCGCGGCGCTCGGCTTGGCCGTCAGCGCGGGTGCCGCGAGCACGGCGCGGCGCGCCCGAGACGCGCTCGGAGAGCTCAGAGTCGACACGCGGCTCTCGAAGAGCTTGCGCTCGGTGCTCGAGGCGACGCTGGAGTTTCACCTGCGAAACCTCGAGCAGGCGAGCGCGACTGGTGTCCCCTACCTCCTGAACCAGGCAGGCTCCGAGCTCGAGCGTGTCGTCGGCGCGCTCGCCAAGAACCGGGAGTTCTTGTTCGAGCCCGGGGTGCACGCGCTCGCCCACCGCTCGGCGCTCGACGGAGGACTGCAGGGTTTTTGGCTGCACGTACCGGTCGGCTTCGACGCCAAGAGCGGACGCAAGTATCCGGCGGTGCTCACGCTGCACGGATACGATGGTACGCCTCGAGGCGTGCTGGAGGCGTTCCTCGACAGCAAGAGCCGAGACGCGCGCCCCGGCGTCGACGGATTCGTGATCGCCCCCGAAGCACACGGCAACGCTTTCTACCGGGGCCCCGGAGAGTACGAAGCCATGGCGGTCTTGAACCTGGTGCGCGAGCTCTACCCGGTGGACGCCGACCGCACCAGCGTGACCGGTGTCAGCATGGGCGGCACCGGCACGGCCGAGCTTGCGCTGCGCTACGCCGACACGTTCTCGGCGGCTGCCCCGCTGTGCGGCTATCACTCCTATTTCATCCGGAAGGACACCAGCGCGCGCCCCTTGCGCCCCTGGGAGATCGCTCGGATGCATCATTGGTCGACCGCCAGCTGGGCCGGTAACGGACGTGACCTGCCGCTGTACGTCGCCCACGGTCTCAAGGACCACCCGCTCACCAATTCGAAAGTGCTGATCGAGGCGTACAACGAGCTCGGTTACTCCGTGTCCCAGGAGTGGCCGGACATCGGGCACGCGGTGTGGACCGTCAGCTATCGAGGCGCCAAACTCTGGCCCTGGCTCAGCCAGCGTGTTCGCCCGACCACCCCCGAGCACGTGACGATCGTGAGCGACAGCCTCAGGTACGGCCGGCGCTACTGGGCGGAGCTGCGACAGCTCGAACGTCACGGCACCCGCGCCCGCCTCGACGCGAAACGCACGTCCCCAACCACGTTCGAGGTGCGCACCGAAAACGTGCGACAGTTCCGGCTGTCACCCGCGATCACCCCGGGCCAGCGCCTGAGCGTGGTCGTCGATCGCGAGACGCTCGACGTGCCGGTTGGCTCCGCGCTCGAGTTCTCGCGTACCGATCGCTGGCGAGTGGGCGCTCTGGCGACCACCAACGAGAAGCGCGCCGGCGTCGAGGGCCCCATCCGGGACGTGTTCCTGGGGCCCGTGCTGTTCGTTTACGGATCCGAGAATGCAAGCACGCTGCGTGCCAATCGCGAGGTCGCCGAGCGTTTCGGCCGCTTCCACCAGGGCATGACCATCGCCTATCCCGTCGTCGCCGACCGAGCCCTGACGTCCGAGCTTGCCACGAAGCATTCGCTCGTGTTGGTGGGCACCCCGGCGGACAATAGCGTGCTCCGGGCGCTCGCCGGCAAGCTCCCAATCGAGACCGTGTCCGACGGGATCCGCGCAGGCGGTAGGCACTATGCGGGCGAGAACGTAGGCGCGATCTTCATCCAACCGAATCCCCAGCACCCCGATCGCTACGTCGTCGTCATCACCGCGCCCAGCGTCGGGGGCATCTGGCGCGCGCTCTCTCTGCCTCAGCTCTTGCCCGACTTCATCGTCTACGACGTGAACCTGCGCGACGCCGCCACCCAGCAGGTCCTCGGCGACGCCCGCGTGCGCGCCGCCGGCTTCTTCGAGCGCGACTGGAGCTGGCCGAAGGGCGTGGTCGACGAAGTCGGCGGCTGAGCCCCCTCCCGCGGCTATCGCCCGTCTTCTCGCCCGTGTCGTACCCAGGCACTGTAGCGTTCGTCTGTATGAAGCCGAGCGCCGGGAGTCGAGCCAGCGGCGCCTGGTAAGAACCGTTCCGAGACGCGAAGGGAGAGCGTCAGCGGTCTCGCCGCGAGGGCGCGCGGCGCTTTCGTTCGGGAGGTGCCGACGACGTGGCGCGGCGCGAGCCGGGCACTGAAGGGTTCGCGCCGCGGGCGCCGGACGCGGAGGGTTTGGTGCGGCGGCCACCTGGCGCGCCGGATTGGGGGCGACGGGGCGCCGGGGCGCCGGGTTTGGGACGACGTCCGGCTGCGGCCGCAGCCTCGCGACGTTTGCTGGGATCGGGGGGGCGGCGGACGCGCTTCGGCACGCCGTATTGCTTCTTCAGCTTGGCGAGCTCGTCGACCGTGAGAAAGCGCCAGTTGCCCGGACGCAAGCCTTCGATGGTGATGCCCGCTTGCTCGGTGCGCACCAGCCGCAAGATCGGACTGTCCGCGTGCTCCCCAAGCCGGCGAATCTGGCGATTTTTGCCCTCTTTCAAACTGAACTCGAGCCAGCACTTGTCACCTTCGTGACGCAGAACCCGGGCCTCGGCAGGGCGCGTGGGACGCCCGTCGATCACGATGCTCTCTTTGAAGCGAGCGAGCACGCGTTCGTCGACGCTCCCGTGAACCTTGGCAACGTACACCTTGGGCGCACCGGTCTTCGCGTGCTGCAGCGCGCTGGCGAAGTCACCGTCGTTGGTAAAGAGCAACACGCCGCTCGTGTGGTAATCGAGGCGACCCACGGGCACCACGCGCGCGCCCACGTCACGCAAGAGCTCGGCGATCGTGGGACGCCCTTCGGGATCGCTGAGCGTGCACACGGTCCCTCGGGGTTTGTGCAGCACGCCATAAACCAGATCTTCAGCGACGATGCGCTTGCCGTCGACCTCGATGCGGCTCTTGCGCGAGTCAGCGCGTGCCCCGAGCTCCGACACGATGCGGCCGTCGACGGAGACGCGACCGCGCACGATCAGCTCCTCTGCTTTGCGGCGCGAGCTGATCCCCGCGCGCGCAAGCAGCTTCTGCAGACGCTCCAGCGGCATCTACCTAGTTCGAAGCCCCGGCGGGCGCCGCAGCAGCGCCGGCGCTGGGCTGAGGTGCGGGAGCTTCCGACGCCGGCGCGCCGGAGGCCGGCGGCTCCGACGCCGGCGCATCGGACGGCGGGGGCGCTGGCGGAGCGTCGGAGCTCTTTTCTTCCGACTCTTCCTCGTCCTGTTCGGCGCGCGCCAAAACCTCGTCGCGATCCCAGCGATCGACCCTGCCGTCGCCGTCCAGATCGACACCCATGCGCTGCAGCGTGCCCTTGGCGTACACCTCCCACACGTCGGGCTTGCCGTCCTTGTTGGTGTCTCGCTGCACCCGGCTCAGCTTGCCCCCAACGTAGAAGCGCCACTCGGTAGGCTTGCCAGAGGCGCGCTTGTCGAGCTCGATCTTGGCGATGTGACCGCCCGAAAACGTGACCCAGGTGTCGATTTTTCCGTCGAAATCGCTGTCCGAAAGCTCGTTCAGCTTTTCGCCTTTGTCGTTGTAGGTCCGCACCACGTCCTTAGTCCCGTCGAGGTTGGTGTCCACCTCGCGGCACAACAGGATGCGACGGCGCTCTTCACCCGTGCCCAAGATGGCATAGACGCGGCGTATGTTGGGCGTGAACGAGCCTGGCCCCGTCGTTTCGCGCACCTCGCGATCGGGCCGGGCGTTGTATTCGCACTTGGACTGGTCGTCCTGCGAAATGCCGGTGACTTGGCCGGGCGCGTTCGCGTTTTTCACGGACTTGTCAGCTCCACCGCACGCCGTGAGGGTTACGCTCAACAGCACCGAACTCACGAAACAGGACAGCACCGATCTCATTGCTCTGCGCCCCCTTCTTTATCTGCACCCCCTGCTTTGGGAGGCTCTGCCGGGGAAGGTTCTGCCTTGGGAGGCTGTCCGTCCATCGGCTTGTTGTCCACCTCGGTGGGCGTGTCTTCGGGCTTGCTGAAATCGGGTCCTGCAGGCGCCGCGGACGTGCTGCGCTCGGGTGGAACGTAGCCAGTTTCTTTGCAGAAATCGACGGTGGCACCGGGGTCAGGACGCCCGTCGCCGTCGACGTCCGAATGGATCAAGGGGCAATCTGCCTTGGGATACTCCCACCACTGGTCGACCTGTGAATCGCCGTCCGAATCTCGCTCACTGCGAGCCAGCACACCAGCCTTGTAGAAATCCCAAGTGTCGAGACGGTTGTGCATCGTGGTCGCGCGATGCTTTTCCGAAAGAACCCCCGCGCTGAACACGGCAATCTCATCGATTCGTCCATCCCGGTCGTAGTCGCTCTCGCGCCGCCGTACCTGGCCGTTGGGCTCGAGGTAAACCCAGCTGTCCACCTTCCCATCGAAGTTCAGGTCGAAGGCCTGACAGGTGACTTGGTTGTTCGACTTCACCGACGTGACATCCGCAATACCGTCGCCGTTGGCATCCATGCGCTCGGCGCTCGTATCGGCGACGTCGCAGTCTTCGTGGATAATTTCAGTGGGACGCCGCCCACCGATGTCTGCGGCGGAGCCCGCGTTCCCTGACGATCCGGCGCACCCGCCCAGCAACAACGTCATCGCGATGGTGGTCGTCCTCATCCGTTTCCCTTTTAACCCTCGTATTGCTTCCTGGGGCATCTTGCTTCCTGGGCATTGCCGCCGAAGCCGCACTCGTTCGTAAGCCACTGCGCGACACGGCGATACCCGTGCCGATCGAGAAGGCATCGTATGCACGTCGACAAGCACTGGCAAGTCGCGTGATTACGCCCTCTTAGCGGCCGGCCGCCCCGGCCCATGGATTGAATCTCCCGCGCGGCGGTGAATCCAGGCTCAGGGGTCGCGTGCAGCCGCTCAGCTGGCGCTTCAACGTAATAAACCATTGAAATTTCTTTATTTTATCCCTTTGAACCCGGCGAGGTGACGATTGACAACATACGTATGGGAATCTATTGTAACGGCTGGTACTGAGCAGCCGCCGCGGATTGCGATGTCACGCAAGAAGATCTCAACCACCGTCTACATCACGCCGGAGCAGAACGAGCGCCTCCACTTGCTGCACGATCGGACCAAAGTCCCGGTTGCGGTCTACATCCGGGAAGGTATCGATCTCGTGCTCAAGCGCTACGAACACGCGCTCCCCGGCCAGATGAGCTTGACCGAAGCGCCCGCCAAGAATTCGAAGAAGTAAGCGCCCCGCGGCAAGCTTCGGCGCCGCGATCCCCGAGCGCACCCTGGCGCGAGGTCCGGTTGTGTGCCATCCCGGCGACGCCCGCGGCCCGTTGTTCCCCCAGGCGAGTTCCGATGCCCTTCGACCCAAAACGAATCCGTAACTTTTCGATCATCGCGCACGTCGACCACGGCAAGAGCACGCTGGCAGATCGGATTCTCGACGTCACGGGGGCGCTCAGTGCTCGCGAGCGCAAAGATCAGTTCCTCGACAAGCTCGAGCTCGAACGCGAGCGCGGCATCACCATCAAGGCGCAGTCGGTGCGCCTGAAGTACGCCGCCGACGATGGGCAGCAGTATCAGTTGCAGCTGATCGACACGCCTGGACACGTGGACTTCAGTTACGAAGTGTCGAGCAGTCTGCGTGCCTGCGAGGGAGCCTGCCTCGTCGTGGACGCGACCCAGGGCGTTCAAGCGCAAACGGTGGCAAACGTCTACCTCGCGCTGGAAAACAACCTAGAAATCGTGCCGGTCCTGAACAAGGTCGACCTGCCCTCCGCAGACGTCGATCGCGCCGCTGCAATGGTGGAAGAAGTCGTCGGATTGGACTGCAGCGGTGCCGTGTTCACCAGCGGCAAGACGGGTGTGGGCGTCAAGGACTTGCTCGAAACCGTGGTCCAGCGAATCCCGCCTCCGTCCGGTCGCAGCGACGGCCCCTTGCGCGCGTTGGTCTTCGACAGCTGGTACGACAGCTACCGCGGTGCCGTCGTGATGGTTCGCGTCGTCGACGGCTTGGTCAAGAAGGGCGACAAAATCAAGTTCATGGCCACCGGCAGGAGCTACGAGGTGGTGGAGATGGGCTGCTTCGCTCCGCACCCCACGTCGCTCGACGAGCTCGGACCGGGCGAGGTGGGCTTCATCGCCGCTCACATCAAGAGCGTCGAAGACACCAAGATTGGCGACACCGTCACGCACCAAAGCGGCAGCGCGACCGAACCCTTGCCCGGCTTCAAAGAGGTGAAGCCCATGGTTTTCGCCGGCGTGTTCCCCACGGACTCGGCAGACTATGAAAACCTGCGCGACGCGCTCAGCAAGTTGCACCTGAACGACTCGTCGTTCCAGTTCGAACCCGACACTTCGGACGCGCTCGGCTTCGGCTTTCGTTGCGGTTTTCTCGGCCTACTCCACATGGAGATCATCCAGGAGCGGCTCGAGCGAGAATACGCCATCGACTTGATCACGACCGCTCCGAGCGTCGTGTACCAAGCTTATACCAAGACTGGCGAGATGATCCGGGTCGACAACCCGTCGAAGATGCCGCCCACCGGTGACATCGAGCGCATCGAAGAACCCATCATGAAGGTCAGCGTCCATTTACCCGCGGAGTTCGTCGGTGGTGTCGTGGCGCTGTGCGAAGAGCGACGCGGGGTGCAAAAGGGCATCCATTTCGCGACGCCGGAGCACGTGGTGATCACCTACGAGCTTCCGCTTTCGGAGGTCATCCTCGACTTCCACGATCGGCTGAAGAGCGTGTCTCGAGGGTACGCCAGTATGGACTACGAGCTGATTGGGTACCGCGCCGACGACCTGGTCAAGCTCGACATGCTCGTGAACGGCGAGCCGCTCGACGCGTTGAGCATCATCGTGCACAGAACGTTCTCGTACACGCGCGGGCGCGCTCTCGCCAAGAAACTCAAAGAGCTGGTCCCGAAGCAGCAGTACGAGGTCGCCATTCAGGCCGCCCTCGGAACCAAGATCATCAGCCGCGAAACCATACGCGCGATGCGCAAAGACGTGACGGCCAAGTGCTACGGCGGCGACATCTCGCGCAAGCGGAAGCTGCTCGAGAAGCAAAAAGAGGGCAAGCGCCGCATGAAATCGGTGGGCAACGTCGAGGTGCCTCAGGAGGCCTTTCTCGCGATTCTGAAGCTCGACGACTGACCCCCGAGGGCGCGCGCGGGCCAACCTCGCGCCGCAAAAAAGCGCTAAAATCGCCTAAGGGCTTGCGATGCTCGTACAAGTCTGTATGTCCAGAAGCCCATGACTGCCCAGGTCGAGTCCTCCGCCCCTGCCGGTTCTGCCAAAAGTGGTTCCGCCCGACAACGACGGTTAGACAAGCTCAACGCGAAGGCTCCCCGCTTCGGTAAGGTCACGCACGAAGAGACGGTCCCCTTCGGCCCCGCGCTGAAGATCGAACGGTTCAGCTTGGCGAACGGCTTGACCGTGCTGGTCGTCGAGGACCACGCGGCCCCAGTCGTCGCCTACCACGTCTGGTTCAAGGTGGGGTCGCGCCACGAACGCCAGGGGAAGACCGGATTGGCTCACCTGTTCGAACATTTGATGTTCAACGAGGTCGAGGGCCTGCCTGCTGGCGAGTTCGACCGCAGAATGGAAGAAGCAGGAGCAGAGAGCAATGCTTCTACCTGGCTCGACTGGACCCAGTACAACGAAGCGATACCCAAGAATCAGCTCGGGCTGGTCATCAAGCTCGAGGCGCTGCGCATGTCTCGGCTCGTGTTGCGCGAGCCGCAGGTGGACAGCGAGAAAGAGGTCGTCGCGAACGAGCGCCGTTATCGCGTCGAAGACGACGTGGAGGGCGCGGTGAACGAACTTTTGTGGAAAACGGCATTCCAGACGCACGCTTACCATTGGCCCACGATCGGCTGGATGAGCGACATCGAAGCTTTCACCGTCGAGGATTGCGTCGATTTCTACAAGACCTACTACTCACCCAACAATGCGACGGTAGTCGTCGTCGGAGACGTGTCCGAGCAGCAGCTGCTCTCCAAGCTGAGCGCAGAGTACGGCGAGATTCCGCCCTCCGAGCTGCCCCTCGAAGACGTGCGTCCGGAACCACCGCAGGTCGAGGAGCGCCGCGTCGAAGTGACTCAACCGACGACCACGCAGAAGTTGGTGGTGGGCTACAAGAGTCCCGGCATCGGAGATTTCGACCATCCCGCGCTCTCGCTGCTCTCGGAGGTCCTGTTCGGCGGGCGGGCGAGCCGCGTCTACAAGCGCCTGATCCGCGATCTGGAGCTGTGCAGCGAGGTACGAGCTTTTCTCGGTCCTTTCCGCGACCCGGGTTTGTTCGAGGTCTTCGCCTCGGCTCGCGGCGAACACACTGCCGAAGAAATCCTCCAAGTGATTGACGAAGAAATGGCCAAGGTCCGAGAAACACCCCCCAGCGCCGAAGAAATCGACCGAGCGCGCGCCCGCCTCGAGCTGGGCCTCGTGGCTGGTCTCGAGACAGCGGATGGCAAGGCGTCGACCATCGGCTTCTACGAGACGGTGCTGGCCGACCCCGGCGCCGCGTTCACTCGGCTGGAAGGCATGGCGCGCATCAGCGCCAGCGACCTGCTCCGAGCCGCGCGCCGCTACCTGGTCGAAACGGGTCGCAGCGTGGTCCTCGTGCGACCCGAGCTCGCCGTTGCTGGGGAGGCATCGTGAGCGCCAGCGCTTATGAAGTCGATCAGGCGGTGCCGGTGGGCGTGATCAACGAGTACAGCCCGGAGCTCCCGCTGGTCAACGTCTCGCTGTCGCTACGGGTGGGCTCGGAGCTCGATCCACCCGGAAAAGAGGGACTGTCCGAGGTACTCATGCGCTTGTTGCGGCGCAATGCGGGCGGTCGGGACGCCGACGAGAACGATCGCCTGGTGGACCGACTCGGAGCGTCCTTGGGCGCGGACGTGGCAGCCTCGACGATGGGGTTTCACGGCACCGTGATCTCTCGATCGTATGCCGAGTTCGTCCAGCTTCTGCGGGACACGCTAGGGGAGCCGAGCTTCCAAGCGGACGAGTTCGAGCGGCTGAAGCGCGAGATCCATAGCGAGCTCGTCGAGTCACTGGACAACGATCGCTCGCTGGCGCGCCGTTGGTTCCGCAAGAAAATGTTCGCAGGCCACCCCTATGGGCGCCCCGTGAGCGGCACTCCCCAGAGCCTGGACAGCCTCGAGCTCGCCGACGCCCAGGCTCTTTACGAGCGAGCCCTCATCCAAGAAAACTTGATCTGCGCCTTCGCCGGCGAGGTGACCCCCGAGCAGGCGCGAGCGAGCGCCGAGGCGCTGCGCGCTATGCTGCGGCGCGGACAGCAGCCCACGACCAGCACTCAGGCGCCTGTGGCGCCGAGCGGCCGCCAGCTGGTGATCGTCGACAAACCGGACCGCACGCAGACACAAATTCTGGTCGGGTGTCTCGGGACGCATCCCCGCGACGAAGACCACACGGCACTCCACGTGGCCAATACCATTTTCGGGGGCACGTTCACGGCGCGCCTGACGCAAGAGGTGCGCGCCAAGCGTGGCTGGTCGTATGGCGCCTACTCGAGCCTGCCGTTCGATCGCTGTCGCCACGCCTTCAGCATGTGGACCTTCCCCAAGGCCAGCGACGCGGCGCAGTGTCTGAAGCTGGAGCTCGACCTGCTCGAGCAGTGGGTGAAGGCTGGCGTGACCAAGAAGGAGCTGGCTTGGGCCAAACGCTACCTGGTGCGGTCGCACGCCTTCGCGCTGGACACCGCCGCGAAGCGCGTCAGCCTCAAGCTCGACGCGGAGCTGTATCAGCTGCCCGCTGGCTACTATCAGGAGTACGAGGCGCGCGTGCAAGCAGTGACGCTGGAGCAGGCGAACGAAGCGATCCAGAATCGCATCTCGGCCGAGAACCTGCTCGTGACCATCGTGGGAACGGCGAGCGAAATTCGGGGTCCTGTCGAGGGCGCCATCGATCGCTTGGGCGCGAGTGAAACCGTGCCCTTCGATGACCTGAGCTGAGCCAAACCCGTCAGCCGATGAGCTCGGCCACGGCTCGGGCGAGCTCGCCGGCCTTTGCCAGGGCTTCGCTGGTCTGCTCGGTGAACGGGCGCGACGGCTCGTACGCCTGGCAGGAGTCGGCGTATATCTTCAGTTTGGGCTCGGTGCCGCTGGGGCGGACCAGCACGCGTGCCGTGTCCTCGAAGGCGAGTTCGAACAGATCGGCTTCGCCGAGGTACCACGGGCGCCCCGCTCCGTTCGCGGCGTAGTCGGTCGCACAGAGCGGTCCGAACCCGGCGAGGGTTTCGGGCGGCGCCTGCCTCAAGCGCCGCATCACTGCCTCGGCGTCAGCGAGCCGCGGGAACGAGACGGTCACGAGTGCGCTCATCCAGAGACCGTGCTGCGAGTACAGTGCTTCCAGAAGATCGTCCACCGAGCGCCCCAGCTGCTTGGCCTCTTTCACCAGATCCGCAAACAGCAGCCCAGCGCTGATCCCGTCCTTGTCGCGCACGGGACCGCGTACGCAATAACCGAGCGCCTCTTCGTACGCGAATACGAAGCGCCACCCGCGCTCGCGCTCCAGCTCGAGCGCGGCGTTCAGCATCCACTTGAAGCCAGTGAGCGTGCGGATGCATTCGGCGCCATGCGCCTCGGCTATCGACTGCAGCATCGGCGAGGAGACGATGGACGACACCACGAAGGACTTCGGACCCGGCCCTTGCCGGCGGAGCACGTAGTCGGCCAGCAGCAACCCGACCTGGTTGCCCGACAGCGCGCGCCACGCGCTCGACGCGTCGGGCACGCACACGGCAAGCCGGTCCGCATCCGGATCGTGCGCCAACACCAGGTCAGCGTGAGCGTCGCGTGCCTCCGCCAGCGCCAGATCGAGCGCCCCAGGCTCCTCCGGGTTGGGGAAGCGGACGCTAGGAAAGCTGGGATCGGGCTCGAGCTGCTGGTTGACCGGAAACACCTCGCCGTACCCGGCCTGCCGCAACACCTCCAGCATATGGGCTGCGCCCACGCCGTGCAGCGCGGTGTACACGATGCGCAGCTCGGAGGACCCACTCGGCGCCGAGCGCAACGCCATGAGCTCGGCGACGTAACGCTGGCTCAACTGCGGGGGAATCCGCTCCGCGCCAGGAAGACCCAGGGCATGCTCGGGTGGCCACGGGGCGAGCGGCACCTGGTTGGCGGGCCCCACCTCGTCGATCGCGCGCGCGATCTCGAGATCGACTGGCGCCGCGATCTGCACGGCGTTGCCGGCGTACACCTTGAGCCCTGCATACTCGGGCGGGTTGTGACTGGCCGTGATGCACAGAGCCGCCTGCGCGCCATACGCGTGCGCAGCGAACGCAACGAGCGGAGTCGGCACGGCCTCGCTGAAATAGCGGACGTGGAAGCGGGCTGCCACCAGCACCCGGATCGCAGCTTCAGCGTAGCTTTTGCTGTTGGTCCGCGCGTCGTAGCCGACGACCACGGGCAACACACGCGCGTCGGGCTGCCGCTCGAGCCAGCTGGCGAGGCCGCGTGCCGCTCGGATCACGACGGCGAGGTTCATGCAACCGGGGCCTGGCCCCTCGAGCGCACGCAGCCCGGCGGTGCCGAAGGTCAAAGGTGTCATGCACGCCTCGAGCTCCGCGAAGCGCTCCCCTACGATCCACTGTTCGAGCAGCGCGCGCGTCGCGGGATCTGGATCGCCAGCCAGCCAGGTGCGCGCCGCCGCCACGAGCACCGCGGCGTCGGCGCTCACGCTTCTACCCTGGGTGAGGACGAGAGCGCGAGTATTCGCGCGAGGCTGGTATCATACGCCCCGCTTCGAAAGCTGGGTGAAGCCACGATTTGCCGCAGAAACTCCTGGTTCGTGACGCGGGGGCCGCGTTTGCCTTCGATCGTCAGCGTGAGCTCGGCGAGTGCTCGATCGAGGCGATCGATGGCCTCGCTGCGGCTGCTGCCATGCGCGATGAGCTTCAACAAGAGCGGATCGTAGTATGGAGTCACTTCGTCCCCCTCGCGCACTCCGGCGTCGACGCGCACCCCCTCACCCCGCGGTAGCGTCAGCGCCGTCAACTTGCCCGGCTGCGGCAAGAAGTTCTTCGTGGGATCCTCGGCGTAGAGCCGGGCTTCGATGGCATACCCCGCGAGCTTCGCCGAAAAAAGCTCGTCAGGCAGCCGCTCTCCGCTCGCGATCCGGAGCTGGAGCTCGACGAGATCGAGTCCGCTGCGCATCTCCGTGATGGGGTGCTCGACTTGTAGGCGCGCGTTGACTTCCAGGAAGTACAGCTCGCCCGCCGCGTCGGCCACGAACTCGACCGTCGCCAGATTCTCGTAGCCGGCGCGTTCGAGCAAACTGCGCGCTCGCTCCAGCGTCGCTTCGAACCGGGCGCGGCCATCCGCCGTCGCGAGGAAGCCCGCTGGTGACGGAGATTCCTCGATGACCTTTTGATGACGCCGCTGCACGCTGCACTCGCGTTCTCCCAGGAAGATCGATTGTCCGTGACGGTCACGCCCGAGTTGCAGCTCGATGTGCCGCGGCTCGTTCAAGTACTTCTCCAAGTAAACACGGGCGTCTCCGAACGCGGCCGCGGCGCGCGTGGTCGCTACTTGCATGGCTTGCGCCAGCTCGGCGGCGTCGTTCACCAGGTGCATGCCGATGCCACCCCCACCCGCCGCTGCTTTCACCAGCAATGGGAACCCGATCTCGCTCGCGGCGCTCGAGACGCTCTCGGGGGTGACCGGTTCGGCTGTGCCAGGCGGGGGCTTCAAACCGACGCTACGAGCCAGCGCGCGCGCCTTGACCTTGTCGCCCAGGTCGGACAGCGCCGCCACGCTGGGACCGACGAAGCACGCGCCCGCCTCGGCGACGGCCCGCGCAAATCTCGGGTTTTCGCTGAGCAAACCGTAGCCGGGGTGGACCGCGTCGGCGCCGCTCTGGACCACGGCAGCCGCGACCGCGTCGATGTCCAGATAACTTTCGCGTGGCTGGGCGCCACCCACCCGATAAGCCTCGTCCGCCATGGCGACGTGGGGCGCGCGTACGTCGGCGTCCGAGAACACCGCCACCGTTGCGATGCCGAGACGTTCACACGTCCGGAGGATACGGCAGGCGATTTCCCCGCGATTCGCGACGAGCACTTTCTCAAACATCGTCGGCTCTCCCGCGACGCAAGCGCACCGCGCCTTGCGTGGCCGCCTCACCTTGCAAGGCGAGCTGTCCGCATGCCGCCAGCACGTCATCACCGCGCCGTGTCCGCACGAAGCAGCTGTACCCGCGACCTGTCAGCGTCTCGCGAAAACGCGCGACAGCGGTCTCGGCCGGAGCCTCGAGCGTCGAGGCTTCGATGGGGTTCATCGGTATCAAGTTCACCTTCACGCGCAGGCCGCGCAAGAGCTCTGCCAAGCGGTCCGCATGTTCGGGGCTGTCGTTGATGCCGGAGATCAACGTGTACTCGATGGTGATCCGGCGCCGGCGGGGCAGCGGGTAGGCTCTGAGCGCAGCCAGCAGCTTCGCTACGGGGTAACGTTGATTCATCGGAATGATGCGGGAGCGCGTCTCGTCGTCGGGCGCGTGCAGCGACACCGCCAGCCCGACCTTCCCCGCAAAATCATCGCCCAACTTCTGAATTCCGCTCGGCAGACCCACCGTGCTGACCGTCAAGCGACGCGCACTCATGGCAATTCCTTCGGGGTGGGTGATCAGGCGCACGGCGCGCGCCGTCTCGTCGTAGTGGTGCAGCGGCTCGCCCATACCCATGAACACCAGGTTGGAGAGCACCTCGCCGGGCTCGAGGTAGCTGCGGGCGAGCAGGACCTGGAACACGATCTCGTGTGCGCCGAGCCCGCGCTGCAGGCCAAACTGCCCGCTGGCGCAAAACACACACCCCATGGCGCAACCGTATTGCGTCGAGATGCAGAGCGTGACCTTCGTGTTCGACTCGAGCGCCGGCGAGGTAGGCTCGTCGTCTTCCGCTTCGGAGTCGGGGTCCACCAGGTAGGCGGTGTCTTCCGCCGTCTTCGGCGTCATCGGGATCACCACGCACTCGACCCGCGCCCCTTTGTCGAACTCGATCAAAAGCTTGCGGGTCCCGTCGGCGGCCCGCTTCACGTCTACCACCGCGCCCGGCGCTTGCAGCCCGGCGGCAGCCAGCCGCTCACGCAAAGGCAGTGCCAGGTTCGACATCTTGGACGGCGAAAGCTCGCCCTGGCGGTGGATCCAACGGAAGACCTGATCGGCGCGGAAGGGCGCCTCACCCTCGCTCGAAAGCCAGGCGCGCCACTCTTCCGGTAGCCGGGCCAGCGGGTGCCAGTTGAGCGCATCGGAAGCTGTCGGCTGTGTCATCGAGCCCTCAGTTTGGCCTCTTCCCAGTAGAGATCCAGCTCCTCGAGCGCCAAGCCGCGGGTAGGTTTACCCCGTTCGTCTCGCGGCCAGTCGCCGTGGACCTCCCGCACACGGGCTTCGACGTGGTCGAAACGCAAGCGAAAGCGCGCGCTGGTCTTGCCCAGCGCTGTTTCGGCGTCCAAGCCATGGTGGCGAGCAAGGTTCACGAGAGCGAACAACACGTCGCCGAGCTCCGCCTCGATCCGAGTAGCGTCTCCCAGCGCGATCGCCTCATCCAGCTCCGTCAGTTCTTCGCTGACCTTTTCGCGAGAACCTCCGGCGTCGGGCCAATCGAACCCCACTTTGGCGACACGCGCGCTGACTCGCTCAGCGCCCATCAGAGCCGGCAGCGCTCGCGGGATGTCATCCAAGAGTGGGCGGCGAGCCTTCTCGGTCGCTTTGATGGCTTCCCAGTTTCGGATCACCGCTTCGCTGCCGTCGACCTCTACGCTGCCGAACACGTGCGGGTGCCGGCGCACCAGCTTTTCTACGATGCCACGCATCACGTCGTCGGGACCGAAGCGAGCTTCGCTGCGAGCAAGCTCCGCAATGAACGCGATCTGCAGCGCCAGGTCTCCCAGCTCTTCTTGCAAGAGCCCGCGGTCGCCGGAGTCGATCGCATCGAGCACCTCGCAGGCCTCTTCGAGCACGTACTTCCGGAGCGACTCGATGCTCTGCTCCCGATCCCAAGGGCAACCGTCCGGCGCCAACAAGCGCCGCATCAGGGCCACCAGCACGGCGAACGTGGCCCCCGTCTGTTGGTCCAGCGGTTCTGGCTCGGGGATCGGGAAAGCCTCGGGCATGGCACGGTCGCTTAGCATGGCCGACCGAGCGGCGCGCGCCGGAAGTTTCGGTGCTACTCTGCAGGCATGCAAACCTCGACGCTCCTGGTCAAGAAAGTCGGTCCGGTGTCGTGGCTCACTCTGAATCGGCCTGACGCATTGAACGCGCTCACGGACGAGCTGGTCGGCGCGCTCGAACAGCAGATGCAGGCGGCCAACCAGGACCCCGAGGTGCGGGTCGTGGTGCTGCAAGGCGCCGGCGGACACTTCTGCTCCGGCCTGGACCTGAAGGTTGCGCTCCCGTCCACGCTCGGCGAAAGCGAGGCCGCCGCTACCATTGGACGCTTTCAAGCGTTGATTCGGGCGATCGTCCAGGCCCAGAAGCCCTACGTGGCGTGCGTCCGAGGCGCCGCCGTTGGTTTCGGTGCGGACCTGGCGCTCGCTTGCGACTTCCGTGTCTTGGGGGGCTCCGCCTTCATCCAGGAGAAGTTCGTGGACATCGGGTTGATGCCGGACGGCGGTGGGACGTTCTGGTTGCCGCGCCTGGTGGGTTTGGGCAGGGCGCTGGAGCTGCTGATGCTCGCGCGGCGCATCGACGCCGAACGCGCGTTGGCGCTAGGGCTCGCCACCCAGGTCACCGACGACGCCGACGTCGAACGCTCGAGTCAGGAGCTGGCGGACGAGTTGTGCGGTAAGGCGCCGCTCGCGCTGGCCGCGATCAAGGCTGCGGTGCGACAAGCCATCGAACGCGGGCTCTCCGAAGCACTCGCAGAAGAGCAGGCGGGTCAAACGCGCCTGCTCTCGAGCCATGACTTCCGCGAGGGGGTTCGCGCGTGGTCCGAGCGTCGTACCCCCAAGTTCACGGGGCAGTAGCGAACGGGCCGTGGTGCCGAGCACTCAGAACAGGTAGCGTTCGCCGCTGTCGCACAGGATCGTCACGACGTTGCCCGAGGGCAGCGTGGCGGCCAGCTCGCACGCCGCGTGCACGTTGGCGCCCGAGGAAGGCCCTACCAGCAGACCCGCCTCACGGGCCAGGCGCCGAGCCATGCGCTCGGCAGCGACGTCGGTCACTTCCTTGACCGCATCCAGCACGCTGCGGTCGAGCACGTCGGGCACGAAGCCCGCGCCGAGGCCCTGGATGCCGTGCATCCCCGGTGCCCTTCCATTCAGGACCGCGCTGTTGGCTGGCTCCACGCCCCAGATCGGGATCTTGGGAAACTTTTGGCGGAGCACGCGCCCGACGCCGCTGATGGTGCCTCCGGTCCCGATCCCGGCGACGAACCCCGACAGCTCACCGCTGACTTGCTCGATGATCTCGAGCGCCGTGCCCTCCGCGTGGCTCACCGGGTTCGCCGGATTGTCGAATTGGCTGGGCATGAACGAGCCCTCCGTGTCGGCCAAGATTTGCGCGGCCTTGCGGACCGCGCCCGCCATGCCCTCGGGGGCCGGAGTCAGCACGATCTCCGCACCGTACGCGCGTAGGATGTAGCGGCGCTCGAGGCTCATGTCTTCGGGCATCACGAGGATGCAGCGGTAGCCCCGCACCGCCGCGATCATCGCCAAGCTGATACCCGTGTTGCCGCTCGTCGCTTCGACGATGGTCGCACCCTCACGCAGCTTTCCCGAACGTTCGGCGTCGAGCAGCATCGCCAGCGCCGGCCGATCTTTGACGCTCCCCCCGGGGTTGGCAAACTCACACTTTGCCCAGACCATCGCGCCAGCTGCGGGTGAGAAGCGCGCGAGACGCACCAGCGGCGTCCCTGCGATCAGCCCCAGCACGTCATCGGCGACGAGGTAGCCTGCCCGAGTGCGCTGCGTGCGGCTCGCGGCACCTTCGCCGCCAAGCTTGTTCGTTTTTTCTGCCATCGCTCCAAAACTATCACTTGTGCCGACCGTTTCGAGCAACAAACGCCGAATGCCCGCGCGTCGGCCGTTCTCAGGGACTTTCGGGCAAGAGCTCCAAAACCGTCGCCGGCTGCTGCTCGAGCAGCACCCTGCTGCCGGGCTCGAAGAAAGGGGCTTTCAGACGCGCGATCACAAAAACCTCCCCAGCCTCCAGCTCGCCGGCGGCGGAGGTCACACGACCTACTTCGGTCCCCGCTGGATCGGTGACGGGCTGGCCGGCGACGAGGGGCCGCCCCCCGGCTCCTCCGACGGCAGCATCGAGCTTCAGCCGCACCAGCCGGCGTTTCACCTTGCCGCGCATGTCCTGCATGCACACTACCTCTTGACCGAGGTAGCAGCCCTTGCTCCAGTCCACCGTGCGTCGATCCAGCGCGGCTTCGTGGGGGTTGTCGTCAGGACCGAAGTCGACGCCGAAGAGGGGCAGCCCCGAACGCACGCGGAGCAGCGTCCATTCCGCTTCGTCGAGCAGGCGCGCCCCGAGGTCGTCGACCAGTTGATCCCGAACGGCAGCCGCCTCGGCGTCAACCACCAACAGCGCGGCCCCTTCGTTACGGTTCCACCCGAGCTCACCCGCCGCGAGACTGGGCACGTGCCGCGCGGCGGCTAGCGCACCCGCGCCGTGCAGCGTGAGCCAGGTGGTGCCGGACCCCAGCTCGATCTCGGCGTCCTCCATCACCAGGTACTCGTCGAGGAGTGTGTGCAAGCGCCCGATGTCGGACGCGCTCCCGAGCCAGAGGCCATCCGCGTCCGCGATGATCGTCAGATCGCACACGATCTTTCCGCGTTTGCTCAGGAGCAGGCCCCACGCGCCGCGCTCGGCGGTCACGCCTTCGACGTTGCAGGTCAAGAGCCCGTGGAGCCAGGAGCGCGCCTCGCTGCCTCGCACCCGGAGCGTGCCCCAGGCGGGAGCTCGGAGCGCCGGGCCGCTCTTCGCGCCGGATGTGCCCACGTTTAGAACGTGATCCCTTCCGAAACCTCAGGGTACATGGCTGCTTCCTTCAGTTCCACGCTCTTAGACGTACCATCCGGGAGCTTGATGTCCAGCTTCAGTCCGGTCTGGCCGTTGGCGTTGATCAAGCTGCGGATCTGATCGGCGTCGAGTTCGGACACCTTCTTGCCCTGTATCGCCACGATTTCGGTGCCCGCGCCCAAACCAGCGCGCGACGCGGGGCTGTGCTCGATCACCCGCGTGACCTTCACCGCCTGCGATTGGAGCTCATAGGACAGCCCGAGCCCCACCTTGGCGTGCGCGGTTTCGATGCGGAGCTGAACCCGGGCACCGCTATTGCACAGGAGCTCGGAGGCCACGTCGCTCGCCTTGTCATGGATCGAATCTACCGAGATGACACAGATCGGGTCGTTGTGGATCGGGTTCGAATCCCAGACCTCCACCACCACCTTGTCGCCCGCGTCGATGCGGTAGTTCGCGCGCACCTGCGTGGGCCACGTCGGATGCATGGTGTTGGATTCGGTCGGGGTTTTGATGATTTCTTTGCCGTTCACGAGCAGCTTCGCGAAGGGATCGGGCGCGGCGCCGCCCACGGCGTCCCACTTGCGTCCATCGCGCGTCTGCCGCGGAATGGTGACCTTGTCGAACACGATGTAGAGCAGGTTCCCCGGCGGCTCGGGTTCGACTTGTTTGCCCGGAGGCACCGAACGTACCGGGGTAGTGACTTCGGGATAGACGGCGCCGCAGCCAGCGGCCAAGCACAAGCACGGCAAGAGCAGGCCGATCCAGCCTATTTTAGTGAACGAGGGGCAGATCATGGTGACCGCGGAGGCTAGCATAGGGGGTCGGGCTTGTAGTATTTCGCGGGAATGACTCGCGTGAACATCGCAGGGCTCTCGGAGCATGTCGGGGCAGGCGTGGAGCTTCAGGGGTGGCTTTACAACAAGCGCGCCAGCAAGAAGCTGCAGTTTCTAGAGATCCGCGACGGGTCGGGGATCGTGCAGGCGGTCGTCAGTAAAGACGACGCGCCGGAAGCCTTCGAATCGGCCAGCCGATTGTCTCAGGAGTGTTCGCTGCGTGTTAGCGGAGTGGTGGCGCGACATCCCAAGCACGCTGGCGTCTTCGAGCTGGCGGTGACCGCTCTCACCGAGCTCTCTGCCGCGTCGGATTATCCCATCAGCCCGAAGGACCATGGCACTGATTTCTTGATGGATCATCGGCACCTTTGGATCAGGAGCCGCCGGCAGCACGCGATCTTGCGCGTGCGACACGCGATCATTCGCGCGATCCGCGACTTCTTCGACGGGCGCGACTTCACCCTCGTCGACGCCCCCATCTTCACGCCGAACGCGTGTGAAGGCACGAGCACGCTCTTTGAAACCGATTTTCATGGCCAGCCGGCGTTTTTGACACAGTCGGGTCAGCTGTACATGGAAGCGGCGGCCGCAGCCTTCGGGAAGGCTTACTGTTTCGGACCCACCTTCCGCGCGGAGAAGAGCAAGACACGCCGGCATCTCGCGGAGTTCTGGATGGTCGAACCCGAGGTAGCCTTCATGGAGCTCGCGGAAGACATGCAACTCGCAGAAGAGTTCCTGTCCGAAGTCGTGCAGCGCGTCGTGCGCGAGCGCTCCGATGAGCTCGAGCGGCTGGAGCGAGACGTCTCTCTGCTGAAGAAAGTCGAAGCGCCGTTCCCTCGCATCTCGTACAGCGATGCGATCGCGCTCTTGAAAGACAACGGCAAGGACGCCAAGGTCGGCGACGACTTCGGGGCCGAAGATGAAACCATCATCAGCTCGGCGTTCGACCGTCCCGTGATCGTGCACCGCTATCCCGCAGAGCTGAAGGCTTTCTACATGAAACGTGATCCAGTCGACGCGCGCCTGTCGCTGTGCATGGATGTCCTGGCGCCCGAGGGCTACGGCGAAGTCATTGGCGGCGGGCAACGCGAAGACGATCTCGCGGCGCTCGAGGCAGCGCTCACCCACCACCAACTGCCTAAAGAGGCCTTCAGCTGGTATCTCGATTTACGCCGTTACGGCAGTTTCCCGCACGCTGGGTTCGGGTTGGGCGTCGAGCGGCTGGTGGCGTGGATCTGCGGATTACCGCATGTGCGAGAAACGATTCCCTTTCCGCGCATGCTCACGCGGCTGACGCCCTAGTGTCCTGTCTCCATAGTTCGTCCCGAAATTCGCGCGGCCCGGCCCGTACGAGGCCGCGCGAATTGCGAACTCTGGCGTCCTATTGAGACTAGGAAAGCGTTGTTTATTTTCGTGGCGAATCAAAGATTCACCACACTAGCGGCGCGCGCTGTGGCCTCGTCGAGCCGGGCGTGGGGCTGTCAAGGCTCCACGCTCGATGAAAGACGCCCGAAATCGCCGCGAGAGCTGGCAAAAATCCCTACTTGGTGAGACCCTTGCAGGCACAGGCACGCGGGAGAAATGCGCCTTGGCTTTCCAGCGTGTGCCAAGCGAGGCTTCCCATCGTATCTTTATAGCTAGTCAGCCCTCAACCTCCGCAATCCTCAACTTCGGCAACAGGGACGAGAACAGAAAACTATGGCTCACATGTTCGGGTTCATTGGCAATCGCGCCGACTTGGGCGCCCGTCTGCTGGAGCACCACAAGGAGCTCTTGAGGGTCAAGCGCGGCGCCCACGAAGCGCTCGGCTGGGGTGTCGGGTTCTACCAGGCGGGTGAGGTGTTGCTGCGGCGGCGCCCGATCGACGATCGCGAAGAGATCAACCTGGCCGACGCGCTCGAGACCATTCGCACCGACGTGCTGCTCGGTCACGTCAGGCATGCCACCACGGGTCAGCTCCGCACCGAGAACACGCACCCCTTCCGCTACCGGCTCTGGCTCTGGGCGCAGACGGGCACCATCGCCGGCTTCAAGCAGTTGCGCGAGCGGTTGCTCGATTCGCAGCCCGCCTTCTTACGCCGGAACGTGCGAGGCGACACCGACAGCGAGCTGTTCTTCTACCTGTTTCTGTCCTTCCTGCACGATGCCGGACACCTCGACGATTCGCGCATCGCTCCCGGGTACGCCACCGCAGCCCTGCGTGCGAGCATCGCGTTGGTCGATCGCTTGTCGCGAGAAGAAGGCCATCCGGAGAACACGGGTGACATCATGGTGAGCAACGGCGAGCACCTGTTCGCGGTGCATCGCGGCGGGACCATGGCCATGCGCGAATTTCGCGGAAAGAACGACGTCGAGGAATTGCTGGGTAGCGAGAACCAGCGCCAGCTCCGCATCCCCAGCATCGAGAGCACGCATTTTTCGGCGATCGCCGCGGGCATCGACGCCGTTCCGCCCGGCTGGACGCCGCTCGGGGATAGAACTATCGTCACGCTCACACGCACCGATGATCCGATCCTCGAACGGCTATGAGTGGTTGTTGTCGCTGAGCCTTTGCGCCGCCGCCTGTCATCGCACCCACAACCTCAACTTCGATACCGCACCGCTGGGTTCTGCTCCTCCTCGCCGGGCGCCCGCGGTCGCCGTCGATCCTGCACCGGCGCTCCCGGCCCCCAGCGACTCTGCGCCTGCGGCGAGTGCGCTCGTAGTCCTGTCGGGCCCCGCCGGTGAGTACCCCGATCAGCGGCTCGTGGAAGAGTTCTTCGGCGCCGTCACCGCGCGCGATGCGGATCGTCTGGAAGGTTTGTTTCAAGCAGGGGCGAAGGCTCGCACCAGCGCACAAGCGACCGAGATCGATGCCCTCGACTTTTGGAGGAGCCGCTTGTCGCGGCTCGACTACTCGAAGCTGATAGGGCAAAGCATCTACCGCCGGCACGCGGTGGAAGTGTATCGGGCCGAGGACCTGCAAGCGCTCGGCAACGATCGCAGCGTGCCCGTGCACGTGGGTGATGATCAGCTGGCGGTGCGAGTGCCGCTGCACTCACCTCAGAGCGACAAAACCCGCCTCTTCGGCGACGAAATCGTGTTCCTGCTCTCGCGCACGGAGCGCGGCCTGCTGATCGCCGAGGTGGTCGAAGACTTCCAGCTTCCGTAGCCCGCCAGCATGCTCGGCTACATGCCTGCTAGGATCCGGAACGTATCACCCCTGGGCGCGAGTTCGAGGCGGTTGTCAGCGACGCTTCTGCGCCAGACGTCCCCGTCTTCCGTGATCATCTTGTAGCTCGCGCTGTAGGTGTAATCCACGTAGATTTCGTCGTTGCGACCCCTGCCCACCCGACGGTACCTGATCTCGTAGCGAATCGCCTGAGTGGAGCGAAAGCGCTCGACGAGGTACTCTTTCAGCTCATCGTAGTTCAGATCGTCCGTCGGATCGACGTTTCCCCCGTCTTCGTAGTAGCGCTTGTCAGCGAGCTTGAGGAGTAACCCCACGTTCCGGCGCTCGACAGCGCGGCGATACTCTTCGCAAAACTCGATGACCTTGCGGTTGAATGGGTTGTCCTCGACGTCCGTGTTGGGAACGAACTGCTTCGAACAACTCAGGCACAAGAGGGTCGCTGACAGCGGCAGCACCGGTAACAGGCGCCGAAGAAAATCCATGGGCTGCTATTTACAACGCCCACCCGAGGGAAGGCTATTCCAGTGGCGCCCACAGAAGGCATTCGGCCGGCAAGTCGCCCCGCCGCCGCAAACGCCTGCATCTACGTGGATTTTTCTAAAAACCACGGCACCAAAGCGGCTAGGACACCCTGAGCTTGCGCTTCAGCGCTTGCACCACGTCGGCGTCGGTCACCCCGTCCGCGTCGGCACGATAGCTCAGCACCAAGCGGTGGCGTAGCGCCGGCAGCGCCAACGCCACGATGTCCCCCACGTCTGCCACCGATTCGCCGAACAGTGCCGCACGCGCCTTGGCCGCCAGCACCAGCGCTTGGCTACCACGTGGCCCCGCACCGAAGCGGACGTACTTCTTGACCTCGTCGGGCGCCTCGGAGTTCGTGGGGCGCGAGGCGCGCGCGAAGCCTACGGCGAGGGCGACCGCTTCTTGCGTCACCGGCAACCGGGGAATCAGGTCCCCCATGGCGCGCACTTCGTCCAGCCCGACCACCGGCTTGAGCTCGGTGCGAACCCCCGACGTCGTGCGCCTCGCGATCTCTATCTCTTCGGCATGCGACGGGTATTCGACGTGGATCTCCAAAAGAAAGCGGTCGAGCTGCGCTTCCGGAAGGGGATAGGTGCCTTCTTGCTCGATGGGGTTGCGGGTCGCGTAGACCTGAAAGGGGTCCGGCAGCGCGTGGGTCGTGCCGCCCACGGTTACGTGACGCTCTTGCATGGCTTGCAGCAGCGCGGCCTGGGTCTTCGGTGGGGTTCGATTGATCTCGTCCGCCAGCACCAGGTGCTTGAAGATGGGACCAGCCATGAAGCGCGCTTCGCGGTGGACCCTGCCCTGCGACTCGACCTCGTTCAGCACGTCGGTGCCGGTGATGTCCGCAGGCAGGAGGTCAGGAGTGAACTGGACGCGCCCGAACGACAACCCCAGCGCCTGTGCAACGCTCGAAACCAGCAACGTTTTGGCCAAGCCTGGCACGCCAACCAAGAGCGCGTGCCCGCGGGCGAGCAGCGTGATGAGCATCGCGTCGACCACTTGTTCTTGCCCAATCACCACGCGCGCAACCTGTTCTTTCAGCTGCTTACACGTGGCGGTGCACGTTTCGAGGAGTTCCACGTCGTCGGGGCGCTTGTCGGCGGCTGCAGTCACTGTCGGGTAACCTAAACGGATGTAACGGGTCGCCGCCAGCCTAGCACTCCGCGCCCCCGGAGAAATACCCGGGGAACAAAAGCACTTGTGCCGGTCCGAAAAAAGCGCGAAAGGAAGGCCGGCTTCATCCGGCTGATGAAGAATGTCCATGACCCATGCCGGCCGACGAGAAATCCGAACCCGTGGCTGAGGCCTCTGCAGTCGGTTCGGGCGCTCCGGCGACGCCTAGTGCCAGCGCCCCGCAAGCAGGGTACTGGGTGGAAGAGAGACCCGACCCCGGCCTCGCGCGCGGCAAGTACGCGTGGCCCGACTGGGGTATCGCAGTATTTGGCGGACTCATCGTTGCCCTGGGTGTCGTACACCTCGCGACGCGCTATCACCGCTCGCGCAAACGATGACCCCATTCCTCCGACGCCTGCTCTACGGCCTTTTGTTCGGCGTGCTCGTGTACGGGGCGTTCGTCATGTACGCCGGGTATGGTGCGTTGCGGGAAAGCTTACAGGACTTCCGCTGGCTGGCCTTCGTGGCAGCGCTCTGCCTGGCGTGTTTCAACTACTTTCTTCGCTTCCTCAAGTGGGAGTACTACCTCGCTCAGCTCCGGGTGCGCGACGTACCCAAGACCGAAAGTCTACTCGTGTTCCTGTCGGGGTTCGTGCTCACCATCACGCCGGGCAAGGTGGGCGAGGTGTTCAAGAGCGCCGTGCTGTTCGATACGCACAAAGTCCCGGTGCTCGTTACGGCGCCCATCGTGGTCGCGGAGCGCTTGACGGACGTCATCGGCATCGTCGTGCTGATCGTGGTCGGCAGCGCCGGGTTTCCTGACGGACTTCCCTGGGCGTTCGCGGGCGCCAGTGTGGTGCTGATGTTCTTGGGGGTGTTGCTCTGGCAAACGCCTGTGCTCGTGGGTCTTCGCTGGATGCACGGGCGCGCAGGCTGGATAGGCAGGATCGCACCGAAGCTCGAACAGGCGTGGCACAGCCTCAGGATCGTAGCCCGCCCGAGCGCGCTTTTACTACCGGCATTGCTGTCGACGATCGGTTGGGGCGCGGAAGGGGTCGCTCTGTATCTGATCATTTCCGGGTTCGGCATCGCCATTTCGCTGCCGCTGTGCATCTTCTTCTACGCCACCGCGACGCTGGCAGGGGCGTTGATACCCGTGCCGGGCGGTCTCGGCGTCGCGGAAGCACTGATTCAGGAACAGCTCGTCCGTGTGGGCCACGCACCCGACGGCGTCGCCACTGCTTCCATGCTCATGACCCGAATCGCGACCTTGTGGTGGGCCGTCGTGGTCGGGTTCATTGCACTCTCGCTCCTGAAGCGACGTTACCCTTCCCTGTTGCGCGAGTCGGCCGCGGTGAAATCGGCCTGAGCCGCCGCGCGCTGACTGCGCTTGATCTGCACCAACCGAACACCGACACTCGGAGTCTATGACCCGCGAGCTCGCCACTCGGTTCTCGATCGCACTTCGGTGTTCGATCGCAATGCTGACGCTGCTCTTCGGCATCCACTGTGGCGGCCCCGCCACTCCAGCCACTCCCGCAGCAGAGTCCACCGCAGCACCGACCAGCGCTCCGATGGGGCTTGCCGAAGCATCTACCGACGCGGTCTGGTTGAGCACCGACAAAAAGGCCCTCGAGATCGAGGCGGTCGATTCACTCGATGAGCTGAAAGCGCGTTTGACCAAAGACGCGCTCGCCGGCGTGACACACTTGCGAGTCTCGGGCCTCGCGCTCGGACCCGACCTCGCCGGCTTGCTGGCTGAGTCCACGGCCACTGGTCAGCTGCTCGCACTCGACGTCAGCGACAACGACCTCGGTCCGCGCGGCGCGGAGACGCTGGCGCGCGCCCGCGGGCTCGACGACCTGCAGGAGCTCGACCTGGGAGGCAACGACATCGGGGACGCCGGTGCTCGCGCGCTCGCCAACACCAAGCTGCGTCTGAAATCCCTCAACCTAAGCGGCAACGGCATCACGGGCGCCGGGGTGAAAGCGCTGGGAAACGGGTCCCTGCTCGCGGGCCTCTCGTCGCTCGATCTCACCATGAACGCGATCCAGCCCGGCGGCGCTCGCGCGCTCGCGAACGTGGCCTTCGGCGACCTCAAGTTCTTGTTCCTGCTCGGCTGCGAAGTCGGTACCGAGGGCGCCGAAGCCCTGGCAGCTTCCCAGGCCATGAAATCACTCACCGTGCTGGCGCTCTCCGGCAACTCCGTGGGCGATGCAGGAGCCGTGGCCCTCGCTGGGTCGCCGCACCTGACGAGCCTCACGTTGCTCGATCTGGGCGCCAATGGCATCGGTAGCAAGGGCGCGCTCGCCATCGCCCAATCGACCACGCTCGAGGCGCTCGAATCCCTCGAGCTCTCCGGCAACGACGTGGGCACCGCCGCGGAAAGCAAGCTCAAGGCCCGCTTCGGCGATCGCCTCAAACTCTGACCCGATCGGACTGCGATTCTACGGTTCGACCGCGATGTGATGAATCATCCGGCCTGCGCGAGCGGTTAGGAAAGCGCGCGTAGCGAGGATAGGGCCTGCTGCATGTCGGGCGGGAGCGGCGCTTCGAAGCGCAGCCGCTCGCCAGAGCGAGGGTGCAGGAATCCGAGCACACCTGCGTGTAGCGCCTGCCGACCCAAGGCTTCTTCGACGCGGCGCAGGTCGGGGTGGCCCGACGGCTGCCCATAGACTGAGTCGGCAAGCAGCGGGCGCGCCAGAGTTTCGGCCAAGTGCACGCGGATTTGGTGGGTTCTACCTGTTTCGAGCCGGCACTCGACCAACGCGGCGCGCCCCGCCGCCAGCACTTCCACCACGGCGACGTGCGTGATGGCCTGGCGCCCGCGCGTGGCCGCCGCCGTGAATTTGAGCCGCGAGCGAGGATGGCGAGCATGCAGCGTCTGGATCCGTCCCGCTGTTGGAACCCCCTGCGTGAGGGCACGATAGGCGCGCTCGACGGAATGGTCCGCGAGTTGCTTTTTGAGCCCTTCGCGCGCCAACGCCGTCTTGGCGACGACCAAGAGCCCGGAAGTATCCTTGTCGATTCGGTGCACGATCCCAGGGCGTAAACTGCCATCCGGATCACGCGGATCGGACGGCGGCAAACCAAAGCCAGCCAGCGCCAAGAGTCCATTCACCAGGGTCCCGCTGTGATGACCGCGCCCCGGGTGGACCACCATGCCCGCAGGCTTGTCCACAACGACCAGATCGGCGTCTTCGTAGACCAGCGGAACGCGCACGCTCGCGTCCGGGATCGCGGCGCTCGGCGGCGGGGGACCCGGCTGGGTCTCGATCACGTCCCCTACTGCAACAGAGTCCTTGGCGCGTCGTGCCCGGCCGTTGACCGTGACGCGGTCTTCTCCAATCCAGCGTTGTACGACCGATCGCGATACGCTGGGCATCAACGCCGCCAGCGCCTTGTCGAGTCGCGCGCCAGCGTGCTCTTCGCCGACGACGAAGCGCTCCGGGGTGACAGCGCGCTCCGTCATGCCGACGCGCTCGGCACTACCAGATGGTGCTCTTGATGTGCCCCTTGGACTTCACCAAAATGTCGACCAAGGCACGATCGTAGAAGTTTCGCTGGTACAGGTCAGGAGCCACACGACTCTTGTAGAGGGCACGCCCCTCCTCGATTTCTTCCTCGAGTTCCTCGAACAGACAGTCACCCTCGATTCCACGCACGATCTTCTCTTCGTTGTACAACGAGAGATCGCTGGCGATGGCACGCGCAAGCCTTCGCGCCGCCTCTTCTGTTTCGATCAAAGGCATCTCAAGTGCGTCTCCTTTTCCACGCTAGTATCACTCGACGCGCGGTGGCCTGTCAAAAACGCATTTCGCGCGGCCGCGGTCCACTCCCCCGCCGTGGGTCAAACCGCGACTTTCGTGGAGGGCGGCGCCGGGTGGCCGCGTGTCGCAGACCCAGCCATGGCCAGAAGCCCGGCCAGATAGCCACCCACGAGCGCGTAGCGACCAGCACCGAAAAACACCGCATGTATAAGTGCGGTGAGCGCCAAGGCCGAGAGCGCGACGGCGAGCGGTCGCGCCGCGGTCAGCGCACGCCACTGAAGCAGGCCGAGCGCGAGCAGGCACAGCACCGCCGGCCAGGCAAAGGGCGACGCCAGACTAGCGATTCCGAACACGCCGAGCAGGCCGCGGATGCGGCGCGCCGGCCCCGGAAGCCGCGCGAACCCCAGCAAAGCCAGGGCCAGCAAGCAACGGCTGAAGACGGTTTCGAGCACCACGAGCTGCTGCTCGTCAGCGTGACTGAACAACGTCGGGTTCGACATGCGCAAGTAGTGGGCAGGTGCTGCAGGGTAATCGAAGGTCGCACCCCATTTGCTCGGGACGAGCGCCAGCCAAGCCCCGGGACGCTCGACGATGCGTCGCAGCGCAGCGTCGCCGAAGCAAGCGTCTTTCCGGGCCTCTTCGAACACCTCGCGACACTCGACGGGCACGCCCATGTCCGTGAGCGCGATCCAGGCACCTTTGGCTTGCTCCGCAGTCCCGATCAGCAGGTTCCAGCCACCGTTGGCGCTCACGAGCACGCAGCGGCCCATGCGCTGGCAGTTCCTCGCCGTCCACGGCGCGCACACAGCGAGCGCGACCCCCGTCACCATGACGGCCCGAAACCAGAAGCTCGAAAGGATCCGCTCTGCGCGCGGTCGAGCCCGATCAGGACCGCGATTTCCATAGGCAGCGACCACCCCCAGCACCGGCACGAGCAACAACGACTGAGGTCGCACGAGCAGCGTGGCGCCCAGGATGAGCCCGAGCAGCCATCCCCAACCGAGCCCGGCCGCGCGTGCCCAGCGGCAGGCAACCCAGGTGGCAATCACGTACAGCGCCGCGGTGACGCCTTCGGTCATGATCGCCGGCGTATACAGCACCAGACTCGGATGCACCGCGGTCAGCAACGCGCCGGCACACGCCCAGCGACGCGCGCAAAACTCGGCCCCCAGCCAATACGTCGCGACGACCGCGCCCGCGCCCAGCGCAGCGTTGAACAGCATCGCGACTGCGGGGCTCGGGCCAAACACCGCATAAAGCGCAGCTATCAGTGCCGGATACCCGACCGGGTAGTGCGCGGCGTACGTGACGGCGCCATCCGGCCACAGCCACGTGTAGCCCTCGCCCGCGGCGATGCGCCGCGCGACGGTGTCGTAGAACGTCCCGTCGGCAGCCGGGGGAAAGCGCGAGGCAGCCCAGAATACGGTTATGAGCCGCAAACCGAGTCCCACCGAGCCGAGCACCAGCGCGTCGAACCAACGCGCCGAGCCCGGCAGCAAGCGTTCGATGGGCGAGCGAACTCGTGATACCCAGCGCGCGAAGTCGGTCACTGATGAACCAAGGGAAAGGCATCGACGAGCTTAGCCCGTGTGAGCTCGACGACGACCTCACACGCGGGGAGCCCAATCACGTTGCTCGGGGATCCATCGATGCGTTCCACCAAGAACGCGCCGCAGCCCTGCACCGCGTACGCGCCGGCTTTGTCCAGCCCTTCACCCGTCGCGGCGTAACGCTCGAGTTCGCCTCCCGAGGCGTGGCGCATCTGCACGCGAGACTCGACCGTCCGGGCGCACACGGGTGCCTCGCCACGATCCAGGTCCAGGATGGCAAAACGTGTGAGGACGGTGTGTACGCGCCCCGCCAGCCTGCGGAGCAAGCGCACGGCGTCGCGAGTATCCTCCGGCTTGCCCAAGATCTCACCGTCGAGCACCACCACGGTGTCAGCCGCCAGGGCCGCAGCGGGCGTCAGCGTTCCAATCTGAGCGACGGCCGCCCATAACTTCGCTTCCACGACGCGGGCCAGATACGCGTCGATCGCCTCGCCCGCGACTACGCTCTCGTCGATGGCGGCGGCCCGAACGACGACGGGGATCCCGAGCTCTTCGAGGATCTGACGGCGCCGCGGCGATTGAGAGCCGAGCAGCAGCGGGGCGTGCGAAGAAATGGTGCGAGTCATGGCGCGGAAGGCTGAGTCTGGCTCGGGAGCCGAGAACTGCTCCGAGGCATACCACAGCGCCGTGATGCTCGGGACACCTCGGACTTTGTGAGGCGCCCGCTCTCGCGGTTAGTATCGCGCGACGTGGCTCCTCACCGGCTGCAGCCCCCGAATGAACGCTCGGAACTCGCTCCGTCACCGCCCCGCCGAGGCTGGGCGGTGCTGGGGTGGCTCGGCCTGAGCCTCGCTCCGAGCCCCGCCGCAGCGTCCCACTGTGAGCCGCATCCGCTTTCTTCTTGCGTCCCGTCGAACCAACAATGGCTGGCGGCCGGGCCCTCCCGATTCGCGACGATCCCCAGAGCCGAGGTGCTCGATACAGGAAGGCTCTCGCTGGCGCTCGCGGGCATTTATCAGCAAGACCCGCTCGTGCTCGAGGCTCCCTCCCCCGACTCTGAAGGGCGATCCGTACCCTTGGTCGAGCACATCATCGACACCCAGGCGCTGTTCGCCGCAGGTCTAGGTTCCGGCTTCGAGTTCACCTCGGTGCTGCGGCTCGTGACACATCAAGAGGGCAGCGGAATAGGAGCGGTGCGTTCGCGTTCGCACTCGGGGCCGAGCTTGGCGTCGAGCGCGATTCGCGATCCGCTGTTCGGGATCGGGTACACGCTGCTCGCGTCCCTCCCGCCAGGGCGGCCCTACGCGCTGAAACTGCGGAGCGATTTCAGCTTGCCGCTGGGCGACCCTGAGAGCTTCGCGAGTGAGCCCGGCGCCGTGCTGGCTCCAGCGTTGACCTTTCAGTGGCAGGCTGGCAGGTTCAACGCCAGCGCCGACCTGGGGCTCCGCCTGCGCCCCAGCGTGACGCTCGCTGACGTCCGCTACGGGGACCAGTTGAGCGCCGCCGTCGGTACGTCCGTCGAAGTCGTGCGCGAGACGCTGTTCGTCGCCGCCGAGGCAACGGCGTTGCCCGGTCTAGAAAGCCCACCGGCGACCCCCGACGGCGCGCACGCCCGGTGGATACCCGCTGAATGGGCCCTCAGCGTCTCGCTCTACTGGTCGAAAATATACTCGCTCTTGGTGAGTGCAGGCGGCGGGCTGCCGCTCTCTTCACGGACGTTCGGCGGCGACCCCAGCGCCCATGACACGGGCCATTTCGTAGGACTCGGCGCACCGCAACTTCGTTCGCTCCTCGTCTTGCGTGTGACGAGCCCGAGCGAATGAGCGGGTGTCAGAAGATCCGTTCCTTCACGTAGATGCGATCGCCGGGCTGCAGCGGGATGTCGGGCGCGTTGCCTTCCGTGATGGCACCAATATCGAGCACGACCGTGTTCGTCGTGCCGTTCTTCCCCATACGCGTCAGCCGAACCTGCTCTTTGTTGGCGATGGATGTCAAACCGCCTGCCATCGAGACCGCTTGGATCAGTGTGAGGCCCGGGGAAACCGGCAGGCTGCCGGGCTTCTGCACCTCGCCGAGCAACGTGATGCGCTTGCTCACGTATTCCTTCACCGAGACGACGACCGCCGGATCGGACAGGATCTTTCCCTCGATCAGCCGCGTGCGAATGAGCCGGGCCACCTCCTGCGGTTCGAGCCCGGTGACCTCGAGCGTGTGGATGTAGGGCAAGTCGACCGTACCATCGGAGGCCACCTGGTACTCCTCGGGTAGATCTTTCTCGCCCACGATCTTGAGCTGGAAGACGTCACCCGGTGCGAGCGTCGTGCGCTCGGCGGCCGGCGAAAGCGGCAGCTGGGACGGGGGGGGACTCGACGCACACCCAGGCACGGTAGGTAAGCCCAAGAACCCAAGGGCCAAGGTCAAAGCGCACCTGGCGCGTGTCACGCGTGACATTCAGGAAGACCTACCCCGAACCCAATCGCACGGCAACCAACTCGCGCGACCCGGGCCTGACTTGCACCGAGATCACCAAAAGACGCGCGCGCCCAAGTACGCCTGGTAGCGCGTGTAGTCCAGGTCATCCACGTCGTCCGGCGGCGCTATCGGGATGGGATTGTCGCCGCCGCCAATGTTCCGATCGGCGTGGAAGGTTGCGTTGATACCGACGATGCTCGTCACGCGATACTCCGCAAATAGGGTCCCGCCCATCCGAGTTTCGTGAACGTCCACAGGCTCGTTGGCGGTAACTTCAAAGGTCGGATACGAGTT
>JAICQQ010000484.1 GCA_025937785.1 Polyangiaceae bacterium | reverse complement strand
GACTGCCGGTACGATCAGCTCGAGGTGACCAAGCCTTACGAGTTGGACAGGGTGTTCGCGTCGGGGTCGAGCGGCTCCTGATCCGGGCGAAGCTCCTCAGGCACGTTCTTGAGGTTCACCCGGATGCGCGTCCACGTGCTCGAGCGGCCGCGCATCGCGTCGACGAGCACATCGGCCGGTTCCAGGTGCGCCGCGGTCTCGGGGTGCCGCTGCTTCCAGCGCTCGAGTCCCGCCAGCGCGTCTTCCTTCTTCTGCGCGCGCCCGATCTCGATCAGTGGGTGCTTGGGCACTCGACGCTTGGACGGTTGTACGCGCGGCGGCTCGCCACGCTGCTTGCGGTAGTGCGGCGGCCACGGAGCGTCGCCGAATCCGTCTCGCTCGTGTCGCGCCGAGAGCTCCAGCAGCGACTCCAGCGATCCGGCGTGGCTATCGATGGCCTCGTGCCGGTCGCCTAGCGATGCGAAGCGCTTCGGCATCGTCGTCATCGTGAAATCCGCGGGCTCGCAATCGCTGACCTCGTCCCAGGTGAGCGGCGCCGACACGCGCGCGTCGGGGGTCGGTCGCACGGAGTACGCCGAGGCGACGGTGCGGTCCTTGGCGTTCTGGTTGTAGTCGACGAAGACGCCGTGTCGCTCCTCCTTCCACCACTTGCTCGTCGCCAGACTCGGCGCTCTGCGCTCGACCTCGCGCGCGAGGGCGAGGGCGGCGCGGCGCACCTCGTCGAAGGTCCAGCGTCGCTCGATGCGGACGTTGATGTGCATGCCGCGCGAGCCCGAGGTCTTGGGCCAGCCGGTGAGGCCGAACTCGCGTAGCGTCTCGTTCGTCACGCGGGCAACCTCGCGAACCTGCGACCACGGAACGCCCGGCACGGGATCGAGATCGACGCGCAGCTCGTCAGGGTGGTCGAGATCGTCGGTGCGGACGGGGTGCGGGTGCAACTCGAGGCAGGCGAGATTGGCGAGCCAGGCGAGGGTCGCGGCGTCGCGTGGCACGACCTCCTCGGCGCTCCGGCCCGAAGGGAACTTCAGTGACACCACCTCGATCCACGGCGGGCGGGATGCCGGCGCCCGCTTCTGGTAGAAGAAGTCGCCGGCGATGCCGTTCGGGTAGCGGACCATGACGTTAGGCCTGCCGCCCGCACCCCGTAGGGCTCCCTCGGACACCGAGAGATAGTAGTGGACGAGGTCGAGCTTGGTGTAGCCGGTGTCGGGGAAGAGCACCTTGCGCGGATTGGAGATCGCGACCTCGTGACCGTCGATGACGAGGACTTCGCGCTCATCGCGCTTGGCTGGCTTCGCGTCTGACTTGCTCATCCGTCGCGGCGCTGCCCCTTCAGCTCCCCAGGATACGGATCAGTCCATCGTGCGGCTGCGCGAACGCCGTCACGTACGCCGCAACGATCCCCACCCAGATCCCGATGTACAGTGGCAGGAAGTACTGCCGCCGGGTGAGCATCTCCGGATGAAGAATCGGCTTGCCCGTCCACTTTCCGCGTGGCTTGTTGGGAAAGAAAAACGTCTTGTAGGTCTCGAGCGTCGCGACCGTGAACCCTTCCCCGCCCAGCGCGATGATCAGCAGGTTGTCGGTGAAGTGGGCGATCAGGATCCCGTAGCATAACGCCACGAACGGGCTCCGGAAGAACTTGAACCACTCGAATCCTTCGTATGGCGCGTCCTTCCAGGCGCCGCCGACCGCCGCGATCCACCCGCCGAGGCTCCCCGCGATGCCGACCGCCAGCCAGCGCGGCACCGGATCGGGCGTCAGTCGCTGCAAGCCCAGCAGCCCGAGAATGAGTACCGTCACCACGATCAACCATGCCGCACCCGACGCGAGCTGCGTCCTGCGGTTCTGCACCTTGCCGAACACCGTGAACTGCATCGGGATGAAGTACTTCGACTGATCCTCCACCCGGATGAACGTCTTCCAGAACTCGGTGATCACGCGCTCGAGCACGTAGACCAGCCCGAAGAGAATCACATAGTTCTTTGCCACGGTCATGTCGAGATTCAGCCAGAGCACGAGCACCACGGCGACCGCCCCGCTGATCAGCACGCTCCGGAAGTACCGTGCGCCGAATCCCTCGTGCACGGCATCCTT
>JAICQQ010000461.1 GCA_025937785.1 Polyangiaceae bacterium | reverse complement strand
GCCCGGTGAACATCTCGGCGAGTCAGGACGAGGCCGGCGGCTTCACCGTCGAGGTCACAAATCTCGGCGGGTGGAAGGAGCCAGAGGCAGGTCACCACGGCCGCGGTATTGCGATGATGACCGAGCTCATGTCAGAAGTCGCGATTCAGACGAACACGAGCGTTCGTATGCTCACCGGCTAGTTCAGCTCCGCCCGCCGCGAGCTCGCCCTCCCTTGTGTGTAGCGCGGAGGCCGGGCTGCGAGCTGAACGCCGAGACGCCTCGGTTCCCACCGGCCGGGACCCGGCCTCCGGCGTCACGATGACGCGCCTCGAGCGCGGTCGCAACATGGCCGTTCGGGACGTGTCCTGGTGGCCGATGTCGAAAGTGGACACAACCGTCCCAAGTTCGGCCCCGCCCCGCGACCTTTGACGCACTCTAGGTCTCGCGTGGGAGTCGAGCGTAGGCCTTTGTGTCCTCTCCGCGAAAGAGCGAAACCTCGCTGTACTGCCAACCAAAGTGCGCGTGATGCGCTGCCTTCAGGGTTGTCCTCGACAGCTGGTCTCCGTTCATGTCTCGGTATCTCACCTCGACCTCGAAGCCCGACGATCTCACGGCTTGCTCGTAACTCTTCGCTTGGCCGGGGTCGTCAAACTTGACCTCGACTATCAGGGGAAACCCGTCGCCCGCCGGCACCGCCAGTGCGCCACTAGTCGCGCTCATCGTCGCGCCCGGTGGGATGCTGCTCAGGAGTCGACCCTGGTCGAGCACCGCTAGCCCTGTGCCGACGTTCCGTAGCCGAACTACGAGACTTACGGCACGGTCGTTACCGGTGCTCAGCCCAGTGTCCGGTTGGCGTTCCGGTTCGTCGGCCATGATCGGCCGGATTGAGGCCGAATACGCCTCAGCGCCAACCCGAGCACTGCGTTGCGCTGGCTGCGCGAGTCCGAAGGTCGCGAGTGCCAAGGCGAGCGTCGAGAACCCGGTGAACGCGAGTGCGGCAACCTCCCAGCTGACCTTGCTGTCGCCAGCTTCGACCGCTAGCCATCCGACGCCTAGACCTGCCGCCACGAACACGGCCACGGCAAGAATCACGACGGCTAAGAAAGTCGCGAGAGAGATCGCTCGGCGCAAGACGCCGGATAGCTTTACAGGCCGGGTCCAGGCACGAAGTGCCTAGATGAGTCGGGTCAGCCCGTCGACGAGGGCTTGTCTCTCGTCTTGCGTGTAGCGCACGAGGTCGATCTCGCCACGCAGTGCGTCCGTAGCGGCTGGCCCCTCAAGGCGAAGCTGATGTGCCTCGACGATTCGCCCGTTGGACGAGTCGAGCCGATGCTCGAGTGCCAGCGTCGTTTCCACGAGCCTCGATCGGCGGCGCTCGATCAGCTCGCCTGTGCGCTCTTTGTTCTCCTCCTGTCGGTACTCGTAGGACCGAATCTCGTTTGGATCGACGCGAAGCAACTGCGTCGTTGAGCTCTCTGCGAGCGTGATCACCGCGAACACGCTCTTGGAGTCGGCGTCGGCAGTAACTCGCTCGTGAAGCGACTCCTCCGTCAGGACGTGCATGCGAACCGCTTGGGCGAACGCATTGACGACAGTTTCAGCATCGGTTGCCATGTCCGAACGATGCCAGGCTAGCCTGCTCGATCAGCTGCACCGATCTCTGCGGTGCGCTTCTGGAACTCCGTTATCGCCCGACGCTTCGCGTTCGTCTTGCGCGACCGGCAAGTGGGGCACCACCGTGCAAAAGGCCTGCCAGTCGGGCGTCCCTGCTCGTGAGCTCGCCGAGCGTGCTGGCCACTCCAAGCCCTCGATGAGCCTGGACATCTACACGCACGTCATGCCGGTGGACGAGGTTTCGGTCGAGCGATTCCTGTCCCTGCTCGTAGTCGCATAGGGTTGACGGTACGAGTAGCACTCCGACAGAGGGAGGACAGGGATGGTCCTGGCAACCGCGAAGGTCGCGGATTTCGACCAGTTTTGGAACGTCTTCTCAACCCAGGGCGCTGAGAAGCGAGGGCAGCACGGATCCAAGGGTGCCAACGTCTTCCGCGATCCCAACGACCCGGACCGCGTCTGGGTCGTCTTCGACTGGGACGACGCGGGGTGGCAAAGCTTCACCTCCGACCCCGACGTGCCTGCGATCTTTCAGCAAGCCGGGTTCACGGAAGGTCCGCCCAAGGCGGCGGAGTTCATCCGCGAGCACCACGCCTAGACACGACCGCTCGACTCCAACAAAGCCGTGTCTAGGGTCCGACCGGGATCCGCCCGAGCAACGCCGCAAACAAGGGGGTAGAGCACGAGTGCGATCTCAAGGCGAACGGGCAAATACTGACCGAATCGAGCCCCTTCGGGGGCTCTTTTCGTTGCCCTGGTGTGGTCTCGGTGTGGTCTCAGCGCTCAAACGGCGCCGCAAACCCGCTCACCTAAACGAGTAGCGCATTTGCGGGGGGAATCTACCCGCACCAGCCCGGAAGCGGAAATCCACACCGTTCCGCGGTTGCCAGAGTCGTATACGTCGTGGCAAGAGACACATCGCCGTTGCGGACCGTCAGCTCGTGAGTGGCGGCAGTGCGTGGCAGCGCGTGCTCGTCTCCTCACCGTCCGAAAGAACGCCCGGTAGAGCTGTCGCGACTGGGAGGAGGACAGGCGTGGCTTCGAGAGCACGTCGACCACTTCATCGGCCAAGTCCCGCTGCGCAGACGGAAGCGGAGGCGCGTTGCGATCGTCCCAGCTCAACCGCGCACGAACGTGGGCATCGAAGCGCACCTTCTCACGCGCGATCTCGTCGGCGATCCGATGCAGGTCTCGCACCTGTTCGAGCAAGGACTGGAACTGCTCGTCGTCCATCACCAGCGCGGGGGAAGT